>CAZCGG010000028.1:0-28339 GCA_964498135.1 uncultured Candidatus Moduliflexus sp. | reverse complement strand
TGCTGCTCGATATGAAATTGCTCGTGAAAACCGTTCCGGTCGTCATTCGCTGCATCGGCGCGATGTAGAATTCTATGGTAGCCCCGCGCTGCGTCGCGGGAACTGCCGACACGACAACCCGCGACGCAGCGCTACCATAAAAAACGCATGCCCATTACGATAAAATTCTTTGCGGCGTTCCGCGATGTGGCCGGAACGGCTGATCTTTCGATGAATATTGCGGACGGCGCGACCGTTGCCGATCTGATTGACCGGCTTGAGCGCGATTTCCCCCGATTCGGCGGGAAACTCATGAACATGACGCTGACGGCGGTGAACGAACGCTATGTTCCGCGCCAGACCACGCTGCAAGCCAACGACGTGATCGCCCTGTTTCCGCCCGTGAGCGGCGGCTGAAACCGTTTCGTGAATCAAAATATGACCTATCTTATCACCGACCAGCCGATTCGAGAAGCCGAACTGTTGGAGCAGACGCGCGTCGAAACCTCCGGCGCCATCGTCACGTTTCACGGAATCGCGCGCCGTCCGTCGCGCGGCAGGGATGTGCTGTATTTGGAATATTCGGCCTATCAGCCGATGGCGGAAAGCGTGTTAGCGCAAATCGGGCAGGAAGCGCGCGACATGCTGGAGGTTGACCGCGTGATTATCGCGCATCGCACGGGGCGGCTGGAAATCGGGGAAACCAGCATTTTTATCGCCGTCGCCGCGCCGCACCGCCAAGCCGCTTTCGCGGGATGCAGCCACATTATCGAACGCATCAAAGAGATTTTGCCGGTCTGGAAAAAGGAAGTGTGGGACGGCGGGGAAGAATGGATTCACGGCGCATGAACCGGGACGAAAACTTCTGAAGTCTTGGAGACTTCAGAAGTTTGTCATTCCAGATTATATTATGCCGTCGGTTTGCGTTTCAGCTTGAACGCCACGATGAACGACGCGACCGCGCCGACTAACAGGGCGATGCCGAGCAACGGACGATAAAAAATCCACGCGACGCTGATGGTCATCAACGAAAACGTGGCCGCCACGAAAAACGCCGCAAGGCCGCTCGCAAAGCCGACCAAGCTGCCGAGCGGCGGAATCACGTCGGCCAAGACGGACAACGGCTTGACCATCATCGAGCAGCCGATGAACATCACAATCACTCCCACCACGCGCAACGCCCATTTGATCATGGCGTTTTCTTCCTGCGCCGTTTTGAACATCTCCGCCGCGCTGTGCGTCCCGGTTTCAAGTAAGGCGATGGTATCGCCGGATTTGGCGGAATACGCCTCGAACGTGTCTTTGACCTGTTTGGCGACGACGCTCACGTCCGTTGGCATGACCACTGAGTACGAAATTTTATAATCGCCGATAGCCGGGGCGTTCAGGTCTGCGCCGATGTAATAGCCGTCTGGCATGGCCTTCATCTCCCCGGACGGAGCGGGCAGCGCGTCCTTCGGCAGCGCGGCGAACGAGGTAATCGCGGAAATCAGCGCGGGCGAGAGGCGAAACGCGCCGAGCGTCACCGCCGAAGCATTCGCGCTGGTAGATTGATATTGCATGACCGCCGGGTTCTGGTGCCCCTCCGGGTTCTTGAATGAGCCGGAATTGATGAGCGAGTCGCGCCACGCTTTGCTGTATGTGTAGGTGGTCACGGTTTCCGTGCCGCCGCCGAGCTTTTTCTTCGTCTCCGATTTGGATTGCTCCTGCCATTGGTACATTTCCACCGTCCGTTTCAGGCGAATCGCCTTGACCGACACGTTGAATTCCGGGTCGCTCAGCGTTTCCTGCGTGTCCGCGAGGCCGGAAAGATGCACGAGTTTGCCCTCGTTAGCCGCGTCAACTTTGTCCGCCGCGACGGACACGACGACGCCCGCGCCTTCTTTCAGGGCTTGTTCGCGCCTGACCGTGCGCCCTTCATTCCAAAACAGCAGCGCCACCGCAATGCCAAGCAGCAACACGCCGAAAATCGCGCCGAAAAACGTGTCTTTAATCCGCCCGAACCATGATTGATTCGTTACTTCCGTAAATTGGTCACTCATTCCCATGTCCTCCGTTGTGTAAAGTTAAGGATCGTGGTCAACTCATGCGGCCTTGACCACCGCCGATATTGGGCGAGACTTCAAAAAGTCTTCAAAACGTTTGAAGTCCTTTATCAATCAACGCTTGCCTTTATATGAACTCGCATTTGCGCCGGAAAATCCGTATGATTTCCCGACGCGACGCCTATCCAATAACGTTTGGCGAAATTGTCAAGCGTATTGGCGCATGTTTTTCTCAACATGTTCATATCTCGTTAAAATAAAACTTGACGGCAGCAGCGCGCCTTGCATAAGATTATAAAGAGGCGTATTCAGGAATATCAACATTCAGCACGAAGGATCGCATCATGCAAGCAGCCGTGTCATTAGATCAAATTCGGGAAAAACTCCGCATCATCAAACCCAAAACGCCGGACGCCAGCGTCCCCGCTACCAGAGCGTATCAGGCCGGGCGCGTCACGGCGATGGACGATGGGTTGAACATGAATCGTCCTGACGGCGGCATTATTAAATACGCCGATATTTCGATGATTCTGACGTTTCGCTTGGATATTGACCCGGATACGTGGTATATCGAACTCTTTATTTACGGGCAGCCCATGCCGTTTCGCCTGCCGATCAAAGCCATCAATTTCCGCCAGTTTTTGCCAGAAGTCTCGCAGCGTTCCAAAGAAAATTTCACGGCATTTTTGTTGTATGTGATTACCCAATGCGATTCGGTGTATGTGGATGAGCATACGCTGGAATTCCTGAAATCCGGCAAGATTCTGGGCTTCCCGGATTTCAAATTTTTTGAGGATTATTCGCGGCAGCTTTGGTTTCAACTCGTTTCGTGGATGAAATTCGAGTGCGATAATTGCGGCGAAGTCTATTGGGTGGACGACGCGAAAATTTCGGCGCAGGGCGCGAAAACGAAATGCACGAAATGCCAGAACATTATTCAGGTCAGCAAGCGCGACAAGCCCGAACCGTTCATTTCGAAAGACAAGCGCAAAACCGTCGCTTGTCCGCATTGCGGCTATGAAAATCAGGATGGCGCGCAATTCTGTGTGATGTGCCAGGAAGCGTTAGGGGAAATCAAGCCGAAAACAAAGCCGAAACCGCAGCCGAAAGCCGAGACCGAGCCGGAAGCGGCCGCGCCGCCGACAGCGCAAGCGCCTCAAGCGAAGCCGGAAGAGCCGCCCGCGCCGCCGATTGATCTCGCCAATCTTCCGTTGCAGGCGCGGGAGAAACGCGCCCCGCAATTGACGCTGCAAGAACTCGCAGATTCGCTGCAAGACGACGAGAAAACGCTGGAAAACAAATTCTCGTGGTACAGCACGTTTGCGATGGCGATGCAGATTTTTGGCTCTCTGCTCATGATGGTTGGCATCATTGCGGCGATTGCGATTTTTACCGTCCGACCTGAGATTCCGACTGCGGAAACGTGGACTGACGCGGAGCGGCTGCGTTATGCCATCGTCGCCCTTATTTCCGGCGTATTGAGTTCGTTGGTGTTTATCATTTCCAGCAATGTCATCAAGTTGAATCTGGAAATCGAGCGCAATACCCGCACGACGGCCTTGCTGTTGCAACGCTTGCTTTCTCGGCTGAAATAATGGCGGGATTGGCGCAATGCTCAAGGCGTTCGCGCTGAACCTGTCGAAAGCGCATTTCTTGCGCAAGTTTTGTTATGGCCTAACAACGCCTCACTCCGCGCCCTTTTTAAATAAGCGCGGAGCGAGGTTTTTTAAGAGAGGGAAATTATGGCTGCTCAAAAATTTTCGATGACCGGCTCGATGAAATTCGGCCTGAAAACAGCGCTCAAGCAGTTTTGGTTTTTTTTAGCCATGTTCATCGTGTTGATATTTATCGAATTGATTCCGCGCGGGTTGGGATTGCTCTTCAGCATGATGGGAGGGCGGCTTCCGGCGACCTCGATATTTCTGAGCGTCGTTGTCGGAGTGGCGTCGGCGGTCATCGGCATCATCGCGCAGATGGGCGTCTTCAATGTCGCGCTCAAATTATGCGATCATCCCGATGAAGAGCCGAAAATCGCCGATATATTTGCCTGCTCCGCGCTATTCTGGAGATTCTTTTTCGGCTCGATTTTGTATAGTTTGATCGTGTTTGGCGGATTGCTGCTGTTCATCATTCCGGGCGTGATTTGGGGCGTGCAATTTCAATTCTTTTCTTACGCCATCGTGCAGAAGCGGCTCGGCATCATCGCCGCGTTCGAAGAGAGTTCTCGCGTCACCAAAGGCGCGAAATGGGACGTGTTCGCGTTCGGGTTCGTGTTGATGATGATGAATCTCATGGTGGCGCTTTTTTCCTTTGGATTCGGCTTATTGCTCAGCATTCCGGTCACAATCATGGCGCAGGCGTTCGCGTATCGCACGTTGGAAGACCCCGAATTTGCTGGAGCGCGACCGTTGGCGCAACTTCCCACGCCCGGCTGGATGCGCTGGTCTCCGGCGATTCTGTTCGTCATTCTCGCGTTGCTCGGCGCATTGGGGGGCGCGGCAATCGTCGCACTGCTTCCAGAAATTCAGAAGGCATTCGAAAAGAAAAAGGATTCTGTCTCATTGACGCGGCGGGACATGCGGGCGATTGGCACGGCATTGGGCAGCTATCAGGTGGATTATAATGTGTTTCCGATTCAGCCGGAACTCGCCGATTTTTCAAGGACGACTATTCCGCCAGTTTATTATGAAGGCGGAATGAATGATGCGTGGGGGAATCCGTTTCAATATATTTGCGAAGACGGCGCGAGTTACACGCTGTTCAGCTATGGGAAAGGTGGCCGGAAAGGCGGGGAATTTCCTATCGAAATGGATATGCTTTTTTCAAACGGCCTGTTTATTGAGAGGAATGAATAATTTTTGATCTCGCCCCAAGACGCTAAGACGCAAGCATTGGCTCAAGATATTTCTTGGCGTCTTGGCGCGAGATATTTACAGGCATCTCTGCGCATGAATCGAGTTTGAAAAGGGGGAAAAGATGACAACATTGACGTTGACAATCCCGCAGCCCGTTTATCTCGCGTTGCGTTTGCCTGAAGAAGAACGCGAAATGTGTTTATTGGTTGAGTTAGCTGTGTCGTTGTATCAACGAAATATTTTATCATTCGGCAAGGCGCGTGAATTAGCTGGAATGTCGAAGTGGGCGTTTCATGCGGAATTAGGAAAACGAAAGATTGAACGGCATTATACCCGCGAGGCGTTTGAAGAGGATTTGCGCTAAGAGCAGTCATAATAATATTGTCTGCAATTCGTCGCCGTTGATTAACCTCTCGAAAATCCATCAGTTACGCCTCATCGAGAAACTCTATGGCAGAATTCTGATACCGAACGCAGTCTGTGATGAATTGATTGAAGAAGGCAGCAGGCATGAAGGAGGAGGTTTTTTGGGGAGGATCATGTGAACTGTAATGTCAGGAGTGTCAAATCTTGTTTTGACCGCGAAATCAAGATTTCGCGGTCCTGTAGTGTCTCAGTTCATATTGAACTATGACCGTTTTTTTGTATAATCATGCAGGAGGTGAGTGATATAAAAAGATATTCGCTCTATAACATACTCATGTTTCAAACATGATGAACTATCATGTTGTGTTTATGATCGCTGCTCAATAGGAACGAAAATGCTATATAAAAGAGCATTATCTACAAATTAAGGAGAATATGAATATGAATATCCCGGCAGATACCCCATTAGGGTTTATTGGCGGCATACTGATACTTCTCGGAATTTTATTGGCTTTAGGAGGAGCAGGAATTATTAGAGTAAAGAATATTTCTATTGAACAAGGGAAAAAGACGTTCATTGTTGGGATATTTCTGCTAATATGTGGGACCGGCGCGTTATGGACAGAAGTTGCCCCCCTCTTTTTCTCGACAGAAGAGGTTGCCTCAGAGATACCTTTGAAACAATCACTATCACAAAAAACACCGACTCCTGCGGCTCAAGCAGAACAGGTTCGGGAATTACAGGGGTTTCATGTCACGTTGCAAGAATGTAAACGAGAGATGGAAAATGTAACATGCTATCTGCAAATTATCAGTCAGGAGCAAGATCGATCTCTTCGGCTTCACGTTAGCCGGAATCACTGGTCAAAATTATTTGATGAAGCCGGTAATGAATATTGGGCGAGTCATGGTCAAATTGCTGATAAAACAGGCACTGACTTTTTTGATGGATTCTTAATTGCGAATTTGCCGACAAAAGCGATGATTACCTTTGCGAACGTGAAACCAGAGGCCAAATTGATTACCTTACTGATAATCAGTCTGAGCTTTAACATTGAGTATCGGAATATTCCGATCTCCGAATAATGCGTGTCTTTATCAGGATTTTCGTCAGTGAAGAAATAGAGGATGGTTCTAACGATCCGCTTACAGGTGACGCGGGAAGGCTGGCGGAAAATTTGATTGCTGTTCCTCATGTTCAGTGAAAATGTCAAGGGGTGTTTAGACGCCGCTATCAAAAATGGCTTCTGGATTAACCGTGAACTCTATCATGACATTTTACAAAAATTGCATGAAAATTAAACTGAGCGTTTAAATTTTTCACGCCAAAACGAAGGCGCAACGTTTTTTGTATTCTTTGCGCCTTGGCGTCTTGGCGCGAGATATTTACAGGTATATCTGCGCATGAAATTGAAACGAACATTTCACATTGAACCGGTCACGAATCAACTCACGGCAGCATTGCGGCAGAAAATTGATCAAAAAACCAAGCCGCTCGGCGCGTTGGGGCTGCTGGAGCGCGTCGTCTTGCGGATCGGGCAGATTCAGCAGACGACCGCGCCGACGCTGACGCGCCCGACCGCGTTGGTCTTTGCCGGAGATCACGGCATCACGGCGGAAGGCGTCAGCCCGTATCCGCAGGAAGTGACGCGGCAGATGGTCTTGAATTTTTTGGCGGGCGGCGCGGCGATAAACGTCTTTGCCCGGCAGCACGGCCTGGAACTCTTCGTCATTGATGCGGGCGTGAACGGCGATTTGCCCGATCATCCGCGCCTGCTGAAGCGCAAGGTCGCGCCCGGCACGAAAAATTTTCTGCGCGAACCGGCCATGACGCCGGAGCAGGGCGAACAGGCGATCTCCGCAGGCGCGGCCGTCGCGCGCGACATGCGCGATACTGGCTGCAATATTTTGATTTGCGGTGAAATGGGGATTGGGAACACCTCGTCGGCTTCCGCTATGCTGAGCGTCTTGAGCGGCGCGCCGCTTGCGGAATGCGTCGGCCCCGGCGCGGGCTTGAATTCGCCGGGTTTGCGGAAGAAAATTGACATCCTGAACGCGGCGCTCCGGCATCATGCGCTTGACGCGGATCCGTTGCGTGTCCTGACGACGTTTGGCGGATTCGAGATAGCGATGATTTGCGGCGCGTATCTTCAGGCCGCGCAGGAGCGCATGGTGATTCTCGTGGACGGCTTCATTAGCACGTCGGCCTTGCTCGTCGCGTCTCGGCTCTATCCGGCGGTCTTGGATTATTGTGTCTTCGGCCATCTCTCCGAAGAGCCGGGACATCGGAACATGGTCGAATTATTAGGCGGCGAGCCACTGTTGCGCCTCAACATGCGGCTCGGCGAAGGCACGGGCGCGGCCGCCGCGTATCCGCTTGTCGAGTCGGCAGTGCGATTTCTCAATGAAATGGCGTCATTCGAATCCGCCGAGGTGAGCGCGGCGTCATGATTCAGCGAGAGCTTCGGTATCTCATGGCGGCGATGATTTTTTTTACGCGGATTCCGGGTATCGTGCTGGACGGCGAATCGTCGCAGGAAGCGTTCCGCCACGCCTCGAAATATTTCCCGTTGATCGGCTGGATTGTCGGCGTCGTCAGCGCGGGCGCATATTGGGGTGGCCAGTTGATTTTTTCGCCCGCGCTTGCCATTTTGTTGAGCATAACCGCCGCGATTCTCGTCACCGGCGCGCTGCATGAGGATGGCTTCGCCGATTTCTGCGACGGATTCGGGGCGGGCTGGACGAAAGAGCAGATTTTGGCGATCATGAAAGATTCCTATACCGGCGTGTTTGGCGTGATTGGGCTGATTGTGATGCTCGGCCTGCGGCTGTTGAGCCTGCTTTCGATTCCCGCGCTGCTGCTGCCGATGACAATGATCAGCGGCCACAGCCTGAGCCGGTTCGCCGCGATTTCGCTGATGGCGACGCACGAGTATGCGCGCGACGACGCCTCCAGCAAGGCGAAGGCGGTCGTTGGGCGCATGATGCTTGGCGAGACGGTGTTGGCCGGATTCTTCGGCCTGCTGCCGTTTTTCACGCTTGCGCTGCTGACGCGGCAGTGGACAATGTTCGGTGTCAGCCTGTTCGTCGTTTGGCTGACGCGGGAGGCGTTTGCGCGGTATTGCGCGCGCTGGATCGGCGGCTATACCGGCGATTGCCTCGGCGCGGCGCAGCAAATCACGGAACTCATGCTCTATTTAACGATTGTGGCGACAATTTGAGCGATTTTGCAACCATAACCACAGATTTACACAGGTTTTTCAGCGATTATTCGACGGTTTTTAACCCCGAAGAGGTGTCATGATTGTAGAAAAAATTTCCGCTCGCCCCGTCGGGGCTGAAAAACGGATAAAAAATCTGCGCAAATCTGTGGCGAAACGCATGGAAATCTATTTAATTCGGCATACAAGCGTCAGGGTTGAGTCAGGCATGTGCTACGGGCAGAGCGACGTGCCGGTGGCGGAGTCGTTTGCGGCGGAAGCGGCGCAGGTTCGGGCGAAACTGCCGCCGCCGCCGCTCGTCGTGCATTCCAGCCCGTTGAGCCGCTGCCGCCTGTTAGCCGAGTCGCTGGACGGGCAGGACGCGCGGCTGGATTCCCGCTTGCTGGAAATGAATTTCGGCGCGTGGGAAGGGCGGCGATGGGACGACATTGGGCTTGGCTCGCTGAATGCGTGGACGGAAGATGTCGCGCATGCGCGCTGCCCCGGCGGAGAATCGTATTTAGACGTGTATCATCGGGCGGCGGCGTTCTGGCGCGATTGCCTTCAGGATCGGCCGGAACGGGCGGCGATTGTGACGCACGGCGGCGTGATTCGCGCCCTCGTCGCGCATCTGCTCGATATGCCGTTGGAGAAATCGCTGCGAGTCAATGTGGATTTCGGCGGCGTGACCAAAATTTCGTTCTGGCAGGATGTCCCGATCATTGGGTACATCAACCGATAATTCATGTAAACGTTCAGAGGTGTTCAAGAGTCTTACCTTGCGTGAGCATCAAGAATTTTTTATCTTGCGCCAAAGCCGCAAAGCCGTTTTGCGCCTTGGCGCGAGATCAAAAATGTTTGTCGCGATCATGCGCAAGGGAAGACTCCTGAAACATTTGCTGGCAAATCGCAATGGCAGCGGAAAAACATTTTTTGGCGTTTGATCTTGGCGCGTCAAGCGGGCGCGGCGTGGTGGGCATTTTGAAAAACGACCGGCTGGCAATCGAAGAACTGCACCGCTTTTCGAACGGCCCGACCACCCTGCTTGGAAGCATGTATTGGGACACGCTGGCGTTATTTCGAGAAATGACGGACGCGCTCTTTTTGTATAAAAAACGCTATCACGCGCCGTTGAGCGGCATCGCGTTCGATACGTGGGGCGTGGATTACGGTCTGTTGTCGAAAGATGGCAGTTTGATTGGCAACCCGTCGCATTACCGCGACAACCGCACCGAGGGCATGGTTGAGCGCGCCTGCGCGCAGGTGGTCGGCGGGCGTCAGGCGATTTTCGACGTGACCGGCATCCAATTCATGGCCTTGAACACGCTGTTCCAACTCTACGCGATGGCGCTCAAACACGATCCCGTTTTTGACATCGCCGACACGCTCTTGATGATGCCCGCGCTGTTCACCTATTTTTTCACCGGCAGCAAAGCGAACGAATTTACCGACGCGACGACGACGCAAATGTTCAATCCGTTGACCGGCGCGTGGGCGATGCCGCTCTTGCAGCAGCTTGGCATTCCGACCGGCATCCTGAATGCGCCGATTGTGCAGCCCGGAACGGTGGTCGGCAAACTGTTGCCGGATTTGGCCGAATCTACCGGCCTCGGCGCCGTGCCGGTGATTGCCTCCGCCAGCCACGACACCGCGTCGGCTGTCGCGGCCGTTCCCGCGAAAGGGAGCGATTGGGCGTATCTCAGTTCCGGCACGTGGTCGCTGCTCGGCTTGGAAATTCCGCAGCCGGTCATCACGCCGGAGGCGTTGCGGTATAACGTCACGAATGAAGGCGGCGTGGGGCGCACGTTCCGGCTGCTGAAGAATATTACCGGCTTGTGGCTCGTGCAGGAATGCAAGCGGTTCTGGGATCGGCAAGGGGCGAGCCTCAGTTTCGGCGAGTTGATGCACGAAGCAGAAGCCGCCGCGCCGTTTATCGCCGCGATTGACCCGAATGATGCCTGTTTTCTCGCCCCGGCGAACATGCCGGACGCGATGGCGGCGTTTTGCCGCCGTTCAGGGCAGTCCATCCCGAACACTCGGGGCGAAATCGTCCGCTGCGCGCTTGAATCGCTGGCGTTTGTGTATCGCGTCGTGCTTGAATCACTGGAAACGCTGCGCGGCAAGCCGGTTGACGCGCTGCATATCGTCGGCGGCGGCGTGCAAAATACGCTGTTGTGCCAATTTGCTGCGAATGCGACGGGCAAGCGGGTCGTCGCCGGGCCGGTGGAAGCGACAGCGATTGGCAATATGATGATGCAGGCGATTGCCACCGGCGATATTGGCTCAATCGCCGAAGGCCGCGAATTGGTTGAACGGTCGTTTGACGTTGTCGTGTATGAGCCGCAAAATCGGACGCAATGGGAAGAGATGTATCAGCGCGTCCGGCAGATTGTCGGGCAATCGTTGGAATAGTTTGGAAGAAATGATGATGGAATTTGAGCAGCGAGTTGAAGAAGAAATGGCGGCGTTGCGGGCGGAGAACGACCGACTGACGGCGGACAATGTCCGTTTGCGCGACGAGGTGGTGAAACGGCAGGAAGCGGAAGCCAATCTGCGGATGCTGAATCACCAATTAGAGCGCGTCAATCACCAGAAAAGCGAGTTTCTCGCGAACATGAGCCACGAAATCCGCACGCCGCTCAATACGGTCTTGGGCTTTACGCAAGTGCTGCATGAACAGATGTATGGCCCGATGAATGAAAAACAACTGAAATCGCTTGATTTCATTGAGCAAAGCGGGCAACATCTGTTGTCGTTGATCAACGATATTCTCGATATTGCCAAGATTGAAGCCGGAACCCTGCCTCTGGAGTTTGACGATATTCTGATTGAGCAAGTCTGCGAAGTCAGCTTGCTGCTGGTGAAACAGCCCGCGAGCAAAAAACGGCTGCAAGTGAGCTTTTTGTGCGATCCGATGGTTAAAGTCATGCGCACCGATGAGCGGCGGCTGAAGCAAATTATCGTCAATCTACTGATGAACGCCGTCAAATTCACTGGCGACGGCGGGGCGATTTCTTTAGACGTTCGGGGGGATGCGGAGCAAGGGCGCGTCTGCTTTCATGTTATTGACACCGGCGTCGGCATTGCGCCGGAAAATCTCGCGCGATTATTCGAGCCGTTCACGCAATTAGACAGCAGTTTGTCGCGCCAGCAGGAAGGCGCGGGATTAGGGTTGACGTTAGTGCATCATCTGACCACGCTGTTGGGGGGAACGGTCGAAGTGACCAGCCATGTCGGCAGCGGCAGTTGTTTTACCGTATCCTTCCCTTGGCAGCCGTCGGATGACGCGCTGCCGTGTGTGGAAAACGCGCATGAAACATTGGACGGAGAAGAAAACATGAGCGCAACATCTCATTCGAAAGATCGCATGATTACGGTGCTGCTTGCGGAAGATAATCGGGAAAGTTCCGAAATGTTTGTCGAATATTTAGAGACGATGGGATTTGTCGTGCTGTGGGCGAAAAATGGCGAAGAAGCGATCTCATTGGCGCGGGCGCAGCGTCCGGATATTATTTTAATGGATATTCAAATGCCGGTCATGGACGGGCTGGAGGCGATGCGCCATTTAAGAAAAGACCCGGAACTCGCCGCGACGCCGATTGTCGCGTTGACTGCCTTAGCGATGCGCGGGGATCGGGAACGCTGCATTGAAGCCGGAGCGAACGACTATGTCAGCAAGCCGGTCGGGTTGAAAAAATTGATGAGCGTGATTGACAATTTATTGCAAGCGGGGAAATCACAGGAGGAGCGCGCATGAACGCATGGAGGCGGGGCTGGCTGCTGGCAGGCGGAATCTGGTGGCTCGGCTGTCTGGCGGTGGGCGCGGTGGAAGTGGGGCATGTCGAAGTGCATGGGTTTGGCGGGTGGGCCTATGGCAAGACGGACAACGAAAACCGCTATCTGACCGGCAGCGACGAGGGAAATTACGATAACGTCAATTTTTCGCTGAATCTCATCGCCACGCCCTACGAGCATCTTGGAATTTACGCGCAGCCGAGTTTTACGGAAAGCTTCGGCGAAAATGAGATCGGTTTAGATTATGCGTTTGCCGATTGGTTTTTTCGGGACGCATTGCGCGTCCGCGCCGGAAAAGTCAAAGCGCCGTTCCTGCTCTATTCCGAAGTGTATGATGTCGGCACGATCCGCCCGTTTTTCGAGCTGCCGCCCTCGATTTATCAGCAATTTGCGCCGGAAGCCTACAAAGGGATCGGCGTGACGGGAACGCATTTTTTTGAAAACGGCTGGGGTTGTGCGTATGACGCCTATGTCGGCGAATTAGACTTGATGCCGCAGGAGGTGGTTTTTCTTGAGCCTGAGCCGGATGTCTATGAGTTTTCTCCGAAAATTCAAGATTTGGTCGGCGTCCGTTTCATGATTCAGCCGCCGGTCGCCGGATGGAATTTCGGGGCGTCGGCGTATCGCGGAAGCGGCTCGCTGACGGGCGAATCCTCGTCGCAAGTGGATCGACTGATTGATCAGTATCTTTTTTGGGGCGCGTCGCTGGAATATCTTTCCGATAGGTGGTGGCTGCGGAGCGAATTTCTTGCGCAGCATGAGAACGACGCCTTCAGCCTCGACGGGGTGTATATTGAGCCGGCGTTCATGATTACGAAACATTGGCAAGCGGCGGCGCGTTATGAATGGATGGAAATCACGGTGAGCGCGCTGAAATCGCTCGTTCCCCATTCGTTTTTTGAGCATCAATCTGTCGCCGTCGGCCTGAATTATTGGATGAATCCCAACTTCGTCCTGAAAGCGGCGTATCACATCGCCAACGGCAACCGGTGCGCCCGCCCGTCCGAGCGTGCCGATTTGATCGCGGCGTTTCAGCAAGGAAATTTTGAGGAAGAAACGAATGTGTTGAGCCTTGGCGTGCAATTTAGTTTTTAACTCGCGTGACGCGATAACGTGTAGATGGTGGGCTATGAAATATTTTCTGAGCGTCGTGTGCGCGGTTGGGCTGATAGGGTGGCTTGCGCTGGTCAGCCTCGCGGAAGAGTCCGCCGGATTTCTCATCATTGTTCATGCCGATAATCCGGTCACGGAAATGAGCAAAAAAGACCTGTCGAAATTATTTTTAAAGAAAATGAAGACGTGGAAAGAGCTTGACGTGACGGTCGAACCGATTGATCTTGTCGGCGATTCGCCGGTGCGCGAGCGGTTTTCCGATGTAATTCACGAGCGGAAAGTCGCTTCGATTAAAGCATATTGGCAGAAAGAAATTTTTTCCGGCCGCGCCGTGCCGCCAGTCGAGAAGGAATCTGACGCGGACGTGTTGGATGTGGTTTCGAAAAATGCCGGGGCGATTGGCTATGTCTCTGAATCCGCCGCCGTCGCCGATTATAAGGTGAAAGTCATTACGATTCTCGAATAAAGACGTGATTGGTTTTCAAAACCTGTCACGTCTGACGTTATCGGAGAGCCATGCGCAGCAAGATGAAGTTTTCGCAGAAAATGATTGCGATGCCGGCGTTAGTGGTTCTGGCGCTGTCTGTCCTCTTTTTCGTTTCGCAGTATTTCTCCCAAAAAAACACCGATTATTTGACGCAGATCGAAACCGGTTTCGTGCCAGCCTTAGAATGGGCGCATATTCTGGAACGGCAATTGACCGCCCTTGAGCGCGCCATGCAGGACGCCGTGAGCGCGCAAGATCAAGACGAGCTTCAGAAGGCGGACGAATTCGCCAACGCGTTTTCCGCGCAGCTTGATGCCGGGCGGTCGCTGCCGATTGTGACGCCGGAGGAATATCAAGCATGGCGGGCCGCGTTCGAGCGGTATTATGCGCGCGCCACCCAGATTTCAAAGCGTCTCATCGCGGGCGAAAGCGTTTCCGACAAGATGGTCGCGGAAATGCAGGAATTGACCAGCGAATATAACAAGGTGCGAGAGCAGGCGCATGAAGGAATCGAAGAGGCGAAACATTCCGTTTCCGAAGCGTTCGATAAGGTGTCGCGCAACGATAAGGCGGCGCGGCGCATCATGACGATCACCGCGTTGGCGTTCGGCGGCGGCTGCGCCTTATTCGCCGTGCTGCTCAGTCTGTCCGTCACGCGCCCCCTGAAGCGGGTGAGCGATGTGGCAAATCAATTGGCGCTCGGCAACACCGACGTGACGATTTCCGTGACGTCGCAGGATGAAATCGGCAATTTGGCGGAGGTGTTCGCCGGATTGATTGACACGAATAAAGAATTGGCGAAAGCGGCGACGGCCATCGGCAACGGCGATTACAGCGTGCCGGTGCGGATTCGCAGCGCGCATGACGTGCTGGGCAACGCCCTCGCGGTCATGAAAACGAACTTGATGGCGAACACGCAGGAAATCGAAGCGCAGAGTTGGCTGAAAACCGGGCTGACTGAATTGAACGAGCGGCTGCGTGGCGAGAAAAGCATCGCGGAACTCGCCCGGCACGTCGTGACGTTTGCGGCGCGCTATTTAGACGCGCAAATCGGCGCAATTTGCCTGATGGATGAGGAATCCGGCGTGTTGAACATGGCGGGAAGCTACGCCTATTCGTCGCGCAAAGGCGTTCGGAATGCGTTTCGGCTCGGCGAAGGGCTGATTGGGCAAGCGGCGCTGGAAAAACAGGCGATCCTGTTCAGCGACGTGCCGGATGATTACATCTGCATTTCGTCCGAATTGGGCGAGCGGACGCCGCATTACATCTTCGTCGTCCCGTTTCTGCACAGCGATCACGTCGTGGGCGTGCTTGAATTGGGAGCGATGCAGAAATTTACCACGCGCCAGCGAGAATTTTTAGATCAGGCCAGCGAGAGCATCGCGATTGCGTTTCATTCCGCCGCTGCCCGCCTGAAAATGGAGGCGCTGCTTGAGGAAACGCAGCAGCAATCCGCCGCACTGCGCGAACAGCAGGAAGAATTGCGGCGCGCGAACGAGGGATTGGAGGGGCAAGCCAGCACACTGCGGGCGTCGGAAGAAAAACTTCAGCAGCAGCAGGAAGAACTGCGGCAAACCAATGAAGAGCTTTCGGAGCAGACGAACGCCTTAGAGCGGCAGCAGCGCCAATTGCAGGAAAAAAATGTCGAATTGGAGCAAGCGCGGCTGCTGATTGAGCAGAAAGCGCAGGATTTGGAGCTTTCCAGCAAGTATAAATCCGAATTTCTTTCCAACATGTCGCATGAATTGCGCACGCCGCTCAACAGCATGCTGATTTTGTCGCGGCTGTTGTATGAAAACAAAGAGGGTAATTTGGCCGAAAAACAGATTGAATACGCCCGCACGATTCACGCCTCCGGCTCGGAATTACTGAATTTGATTAACGAAATTCTCGATCTTTCGAAAATCGAAGCAGGGAAAATGGCGGTGAATATCGAGGAAATCCATCTGCGCGGCGTTTGCGCGTATGTTCAGCAGCATTTCGCGCATATCGCCGAGGAGCGCGGGCTGTTCTTGAACGTGGAATGCGCCGACGATGCGCCGGAGGTGATGTACAGCGACCGGCAGCGCGTCGAGCAGATTCTCAAAAATTTGCTTTCAAACGCGATGAAATTCACGCATCAGGGCGGGATTTCCGTGCGCATCGCTCGCCCCGCGCCCACCGCCGATCTGTTGAAAAGCGGCCTGAACGCCCGCGCAACGGTGGCGTTCGCGGTGACGGACACGGGCATCGGCATTCCGCAAGACAAACAGCGGATTATTTTCGAGGCGTTTCAGCAGGCGGACGGCACGACCAGCCGGAAATACGGCGGCACGGGGCTTGGGCTGTCCATTACGCGGGAGCTTGCCAAATTATTAGGCGGCGAACTGCAAGTGCAAAGCGCGGAAGGCGTGGGCAGCACGTTTACGCTGTTTCTGCCGGACACGCTCTCGGTCGCCGCGTCGCAAGCCGCCCAATCTGCGCCGAAATCGCCGCCTCAGAAGGCTGCCCCGCCGCATCCGCCCGCCGCGCCGCCCGTGAATGGAAATAACATTCGCGATGACCGCCAAGACATGCAGCCGGATGAAAAATCGCTGTTGATCGTGGAAGACGATCCGCATTTTGCCAAGATTTTGTTTGATATGGCGCGCGAGCGCGGATTTAAAGGCTTAATCGCCGAAGACGGCGCGGCGGGGCTGCAACTGGCGGATCAATACCGTCCCGATGCGATCATTTTAGACATCCAACTTCCGGGCATGGACGGCTGGGCAGTGATGGAAAAATTGAAAACCAATCCCGCCACCCGCCATATTCCGATCCATTGCATTTCCGCGCATCATGCCTCGCTCGACGCCATGAAAATGGGCGCGGTCGGGTACGTCACCAAGCCGGTGACGCTCGAAAATCTGGAAGAGGTGTTTCTCAAAATCGAGGAACTTATTACGCAGCAAGAAAAAAAATTGCTGATTGTCGAGGATAATGAGGCGATGCGCGACAGCCTTTGCGAGTTGCTGCGCGGGAACGACGTGCAGATTACAACGGCGGCGTCCGCGCAAGACGCTTATGCCTATTTGCAGCAGCAGTCATTTGATTGCGTGGTGCTGGATTTAGGGCTGGCGGACGTGTCCGGGTTCGGCCTGCTGGAGCGCATCAAGCAGGATGCGCGCTTCGTGTCGCTGCCGATTATCGTGTATACCGGGAAAGATTTGACAAAAGAAGAAGAGCATCGCTTGCAAAAAGACGCGGAGAGCATTATTATTAAAGGCGTCAAATCCCCTGAGCGGCTGCTGGATGAAGTGACGCTCTTTTTGCACCGCGTGGAGGCCGAATTGCCGGAGCATCTCAAGAAAAAAATTCGGATGCTGCATGATCAAGAGCAGGTGTTTGACGAAAAAACCGTGCTGATTGTTGATGATGATATGCGGAACGTTTTTGCCCTATCAAGCGTCATGGAAGGCAAAGGCATGGACATTCTCGTGGCGGAGAACGGCAAAGAGGCGTTGGAGCAATTGGATGCGCGCCCGGATATTGACCTCGTGCTGATGGATATTATGATGCCGGAAATGAATGGCTACGAGACGATGCGGCAGATTCGCGCCCAGCCGCGCTTCGGGAAATTGCCGATCATTGCGCTGACGGCGAAAGCGATGAAAGGCGACCGGCAAAAGTGCATTGAAGCCGGAGCGAATGATTATCTTTCAAAGCCGATTGATATTGATAAATTATTATCCCTGCTGCGCGTCTGGCTCTATTAACAGCGTGTTTTATAGAGGTAAGCATAAAAACGTTATGGCAACGTTGTCAGATGTCTTGATGGCGTCTGGCAACGTTCTTCGCCGCCTATGCGCGTATGATATTATCAGATAGTCCGAATGAGCCGGTCAAATTGCTGCTGGTGGATGATCGCCCCGAAAATTTGTTAGTGCTTGAAGAAGTGCTGGCGAATCTTCCTTGCGAACTGCTGAAAACCCTGTCCGGCCAAGAGGCGCTTTCCAAACTGCTGAAACATGACGTGGCGTTAGTCATTTTAGACGTGCAATTGCCGGACATGAGCGGGTTTGAAGTCGCGGAATTCATGCGCGGGAAAAAACGCTCGCAGCATGTGCCGATTATTTTCGTGACGGCCAGCGACAAAGAGCCGCTCCACGTCTTCAAAGGCTATGAAGCGGGGGCGGTGGATTATCTGTTCAAGCCGTTGGATCCGATGATTCTGCGCAGCAAAGTCCGCGTATTTATCGATCTCTATCGCCAGAAGCAATTGCTGCAATATCAATCGCACGAGCTTGAACTGCGCATGTCTGAGCTTGAAAGCGAAGTGACGCGGCGGCAAGAGGTTGAGCAGGAACTCCGCCGCTATCAGAACCAATTGGAGGAATTGGTGTCGGCGCGGACGGCGGAGATTATCACGGTCAACGAGCGGCTGCGCGATGAGATTGTCAAGCATGAACGCGTGGAGCAGGAATTGCGGCAGGTGATGGAAGGCGTGATTCAGGCGATGGCGCTGACCGCCGAAATCCGCGATCCGTACACCGCCGGCCATCAACGGCGCGTCTCGAAATTGGCGACCGCGATTGCGCGGGAAATGGGGCTGTCGGAGCATGAAATCGAAGGCATTCGATTGGCGGCGTTGGTGCATGATTTGGGGAAAATTTACGTGCCTGCCGAAATTCTCAGCAAGCCCGGCCATCTGAATGAGATTGAATTTGGTCTGATTAAAAGTCATCCGCAATTGGGATACGATATTTTGCACACGATAGATTTTCCGTGGCCGATTGCGAACATCGTCTTGCAGCATCAGGAGCGGCTGAACGGCACGGGCTATCCGGCGGGCTTGCGCCATAACGAGATCATGCGCGAAGCCCGCATCATCAGCGTGGCGGATGTCGTCGAGGCGATGGCGTTTCATCGTCCGTATCGCCCCGCGCTGGGAATGGAAAAGGCGATTGAGGAAATCATGCGCCAAAAAGGGCATGACTATGACGCGGATGTGGTGGAAGCGTGTTTAAAGATTTTGCGGCAAAATCATTTTACGTTCGATGCGGAGGGCGAAGCGTCAGGCGAGAGCCGACGATAGGCGCGGCGAGCATGATACATTATGGAAACAACAGCAGAACGACGCGAAACAATTCTTCTTGTGGATGACCGTCCGGAAAATTTATTAGTGCTGGAAGGGGTGCTTGAAGGATGCGGCTATCAGTTAATTCAGGCGCGTTCAGGCCATGATGCCCTGCGCGCCGTGTTGAAGCAGGAAATTGATCTCATTCTGATGGATGTGCAGATGCCGGAAATGGACGGGTTTGAGACGGCGCAGCTTATTCATGGCAAAAAACAGACGCAGGACGTGCCGATTATTTTTATCACCGCCAACAGCAAAGATCAGGAACATATCCGGCGCGGCTATGAAGTGGGCGCGGAAAATTACCTTTTTAAACCGATAGATCCCGACGAATTAAAGCAAAAAGTTGACGCAAGCCTGAAATATCGTCGCTATAAAAAACAATTGGAACAGTTTGAAAAACGCTCCATCGAATTGCAACAACGGCGCAAAGAGCCGAAACGCTGAGATGAAACGAACCGGTTGCGTCTCAAGGGAGGGGAGGGCATGAAGGACGAATTGAATGAAACAATGACGGCGGAATCGAGCGAGCCGCGCGACGAGCTTGTCCGCCGATTGCGCGACGAGATCGAGACGCTGACGCAGCGCGCGCAGGCGAAAGAACAGGAGATAGCGCACCTCAAAAACGACCAATCCATGCTGCTGTCAAATATTTCGCATGAACTGCGGACGCCATTGAACAGCATCCTGATTCTTTCCGAAATTTTTTCTGAGAATCGTGATGGCAATTTGACCTCGAAACAGCGCGAACTTGCCGAAACGATTTATAATTCCGGCATGGCGATGTCAGAATTGGTCAATGAATTTCTTGATTTCACCTCGCTGGAAACCAAAACGATTCTGATTCACCCGGAAGAGATTCGGCTGCGTGACGTGTTAGGCAAGCTGACGACGGATTTCGCGCCGCGATTCGCGCAGAAAGGGCTGAACCTGCATGTGGAATTTGCCGAAGACCTGCCCGCCCTGATTCAGACCGGCCGTCAGGAATTTTTGCACGTGATGCAGAGCCTGTTGTCAAACGCCCAGAAATTCACGCATAAAGGGGAAGTCCGCGTGTCGGCGTTTCGCCCCGCGCCCGAGACGGATTTGACGGTCAGCGGTCTCGCCGCCGACGCGGCCGTCGCCATCGCGGTCAGCGATACGGGCATCGGCATTCCGCAGGAAAAACTGTCGGTGATTTTCGAGGCGTTCCGCCAATTGGATGTCGGCTTGACGCGAAAATATGAGGGCGCGGGCTTGGGCTTGGCCGTCGCGCGCGGCTTAGCCGCCGCGCTTGGCGGAGAATTGCATGCGCAGAGCGCGGAACGGCGAGGCAGCACGTTTACGATCTATCTGCCAATGCGCTATGCCGCGTCGCGCCTGCTGCCAATCATGCCCGCGCCGCCGCAGCCTGCGCCGCCGCGTCCCGCGCCGCCGCAGCCCGCGCCTCAGGATATTGTGGAAATTTCCAACATCCGCGACGACCGGCATCATCTGTCGCCGTATCTGCATTCGATTTTGATTATCGAAAGCCATGCGGAAGCCGCCAACGCCCTGTTTGGCTACGCGCATAAAGACGGCTTTCAATGCCTGATTGCGGAAGACGGCGAAGGCGGGCTGCAATTGGCCGATCAATATTCGCCGGACGCCATTCTGTTGGATCTCGAGTTGCCGGGGCTGAACGGTTGGAAGGTGATGGAGCGGCTGAAAGATAATTTCCAGACGCGCCACATTCCGATTTATCTGATTTCGTCGCAGAAAAAAGCGCGCGAAGCCATGAAAATGGGCGCGTTGGGCTATATTCGCATGCCGATTGATCCGAACGCCTGTCCGCAGATGTTCCGCCATTTTCGCAATACGGTGGCGTCAACGCATAAACTCATTTTTGTGTACGAAGAGCAGCGCGAGCTTGTGAGCCTGATGGCGGAATGGATGTTCGACACGAACGTGCAGACGCTGGAGGGAGTGCCGCCGCTCGAACTCAATTCCCATTTAAGCGAGGACACGCTGGCCTGCGTCGTGATTGATATGAACGACGCTTTCTTCGAGCGCGGCATGGCGATTTTGGCCGCGTTGGCGAGCCGCATTGAAAACGCGCTCCTGCCGGTGATCGCGCATCGAAATCGCCCGTTGTCTATGGAGCAGGAAGGCCGCTTGAAACCCTTTGAGGATAGCGTGGTATTCAAAAAAGCCTACACACGCGAGCGGCTCTTGGATGAAGTCTCCCTGTTTCTGCATTTGGCGGTGCATTATCTGCCGAAAGCCCAGCAAACGATGCTGGAATTGCTGCATCCGACGCAAGTGTCGCTGGACAATAAATCGCTGTTATTAGTGGATAACGATATGCGGACGGTGTTCAGCTTATCCGGCCAGCTTGAGGAACATGGCGCGGAAGTGCTGATTGCGGAAAATGGCGCGGAGGCGGAGCATTTGCTGCAATCCGTCACGCAGATTGATATGATTTTGTTAAACGTGATGCTGCCCGATTTTGACGCATTTGCGTTGATTCAACAGATTCGCAATCATCCGCCGACGGCGAAAACGCCGATCATTGTGATGAAGGCGGACGGCGTGCGCGGGGATCGGCGGCGATATATTCAAGGCGGCGCCAATGAATACCTTGCCAAGCCGATTGACGTAAGCAAATTGCTGTCATTGCTGCGAGTCTGGTTGTATTAACTTTTTCAGAAGTTGACACTTTTCATCAGGACTGACGCGCCTCGCCCTTGCGAATCCCTTGATTTCAGGGGAACGCGGGGCAGGATTGGCGGCTGTCCCGATTATTCCGCATGGAAGCAAAAATTTTATTAGTGGATGATACGCCGGAAGTGCTGTTTGCGTTGGGGGCGGTCTTGCAATCGTTGGGATGCTACGTTGTGCAAGCGTCTTCCGGCCGAGAGGCATTCGCCTTGCTGAAAACGCATCACTTCGACCTGTTTCTGCTGGACGCGCAAATGCCCGACATGTCCGGCATCGAAATTGCGCGGCAGTTGATGTCGCGCCGACAGCAATCGTATCTGCCGATTATGATGATGTCTGAGGAACGCCCAGACGTGCCGGGAACGGGCGGCGGGTTCGGCTGCGGTGAAATTGACGTGCTGCTGAAGCCGATCAATCCGCGCGAATTAAAGCTCAAAGTCGGCATTTTCCTTGATTTGGTTGAAAATCGGGACACGCTCGAAGGCGAAGCCGTCGCGTTGGCCTATCTTGCCAAACGCATTCAATACGTGCTGGGCGTGTTCCAAAATATTCAATATGAACTGCTGCCCCGCCTGCGCGACCCCGTTTCCTCGCTCATCGGCGTGGTGGCCGGGTTGCAGAAAGGGGAATACGGCGCGGCGCATGACCGGCAGCTTCCGGCGTTGCAGCATCTTGAGCGGCAAGGGCAGGAGTTGTTCACCGCGATCCGCGAATTGTCGGCGATGGTGACGCTCAAAGCGCGCCCGGCAATGGCGGCGAAATTGGCGCGAGCGGATCGTCAGCAGCCCTCGTCGGCTGCGCCGTCGGAGCAGCAGCGCATTTTAGTCGTCGAGGATAACGCCGTCAATGCGATGACGCTGATTCACTCGCTCACGTCGTATGGCTACAAGGTGTTTCACGCGCAGAATGGCCGCGAAGCACTTGAATTGACGCAGCGTGAAATCCCGGATTTGATTGTGATGGACATTCAACTGCCGGAAATGGACGGATTGGAAGTCACGCGGCGCATCCGCAAAGATGAGGCCGTGTCGGATATTCCGATTATCGCTCTCTCCGCGCTGGCGATGCCGACGGATAAAGAGTTGGGCTTGGAGGCCGGGGTTGACCTCTATTTGACGAAACCGGTGCGCTTAAAAGAATTGGCCGAAATCATCAAGCAGTTCGTGAGCCGGTAAGATTGAGAATTGACCGCTATTCTGTAGAGACGCGCGGCCGTGCGTCTCTACCATTTGATCGCATTTACCGCAATTGGTAATTGGTATGAGAGGCTCGTTTTCGGGGAAGAGAGCGGCGAGAAAAACCGATGCCAGCGCGGCCGGAAATGCCGCTCATAATCAAACGAACAGACGATAGCCGTCGCTTTGCCGATAATCCGCCGCCGCTCGATGCAGCCGAAAAAGCGGGAATCCTCGCTGTTATCCCGATTGTCGCCCATGACGAAATATTGCCCGTTCGGGACGAGAATCGGCGCAAACGAGGTCATTGACGGGCGCGAAGGATTGAACATGACCGGATGCGGCGTCACGAACAGGTGTTCCCAAAAGAAGAGATGCTGACGCTGTTTTTCGGCGGAAAGCTGCGCGAACACGTCATAGGCGAGCGGATCGTATTGCACTTGCGCGCCGTTGAGCAAAATGTGGTTGTCGCGCAGCGCGATTTCGTCCGCCGGAATGCCAATCACCCGCTTCACCAGCCGCTTGCCGTTCTCCGGCGAAAAAAAAACCACGATGTCGCCGCGCATGGGATCGTTCCAGTGCGCGAGATGCCGCGTCGTAAACGGGATTTTTAAATCATACGCCAATTTATTCACAAGAAGACGATCCCCAATCAAAATCGTCGGCTCCATTGAGCCGGACGGCACGTCATTCCAATCCGCAATCGCTGACCGGAACGCGGCGGTCAGCAGGATCGCGGCGGTCAGTATCCACCCCCATTCCCGCCAAAACGCTTTGACGCGCGTTCTCCATGTTGAGGCCATTGGCAGATTTTTTTACCGCAGGCTTTTGAAGTTTTGAAGACTTCAAAAGCCTGCGGTAAAAATTTCACGAATACAAGCGCATCAATTCTCCGCTTTCATCGTGTTCGATAAATTCGATGCCTTGATGAAACGGCTCAACATGTTCGCGGAAATGCGACGGCATCGAAAGACAGCTAATCGTCACGTCCGACCGCGTTTCATAGGGCGGCAGAAAATGTTGCAGCCCGTTGCGTGTCGCAAAGCGGACATGCTCGAAATTCACGATCAAATTCCACTGCGTCCGCTTCAGCGCATATGCAATCCGTTCGCGCAGCCGCCGCGCCGAAATGCCGTTCAACACGCCGTCGAGTTCGACGAATAACGCCTGCCGCCGGTGATGCTGCCGGACGCGGATGCGGAGAAAGCGGTCAACGGTTTCGCCGACGTTGCGCATCGTCTGCTGCGTCATTTCAATCGTGTACGGAATCAGCCCGGTTTTGTTCACCGACGGAATCGCGCGCACTTCGCCGTTCAGCGCATGCAGCAGCCGCGCCATGTCCGGCAATTCGTAATGCGGAAACCGGTGAATCATCCGTTTATAGGCGAGATTCAACGCAAGCTTGTAGAACATTTCGATGCCCGGCTCGGCGATGCGCTTCCAAATCGAACGCATGGAATAAAATTGGTGATACGTCCAATAATAGCCCGCTTCGAGCGCGTCCGGCGACATAAGCTTCGGTTTGAACACGGCGTAGCCGCCGTTGTATTTGGACCAATCGCGGTGCAAAATCCGCCCTTCTTCTTCCATGCGTTGATGCAAAATCGTCCCCGGCACGGGCGTCAAAATGTGAAACGTCGCGTATTCGATTTTGGCCTTTTCCAAAAATTCCAGCGTGCGCTCGAAAATGCTTTCGTCGTCATGATCCATGCCGAGAATCATTCCGGCGTTCACGGCGATGCCGTGATCATGAATCCGCTTGATGGCGTCAAAATATTTGCTCGCATGATTGACGCCTTTATGCACGTCGTCTAAATTCTGCTGGTTGATGGATTCGATGCCAATGAACATGGCGACGCAGCCGCTTTCCCGCGCCGCTTTCATCAAGTCGGGATGTTTGGCGAGATCGATGCTACATTGGCTGCCCCATCGGACTTTATACGATTTCATGGCCTGAAAGAGTTCAAGCGCGTAGTGCGGCCGGCCGATGATATTGTCATCCACGAAGACGAGCGGGCGGCGGAAATTTAGCGTTTCGATTTCCCGCAAGACCTCTGGAATCGGGCGGCAGCGGTATGTATGCCCGAAAAAGTCGGTCACGGAGCAGAAGTCGCAATGATACGGGCAGCCGCGCGTCGTCTGGATTGTGTTCGTGGTTAAATACGCCCCTTTTTTCAGCAGATCGCGGCGCGGCAGCGGCAAGCCTTCCAACGGCGCGTAGCCTTCGGAGCGATAGATCGGCTGCAATGCGCCGCGTTTGGCGTCGCGCAAAATTGTTTCCCAAATCGTCTCGGCTTCGCCGATGGCGATGGCGTCTGCGTGGCGCGTCGCTTCCTGCGGATAGAGCGACGGATGGACGCCGCCCAACACGACCGGCACACCGCGCTTGCGGAACTCGGCGGAAATTTCGTATGCCCGCATCGCCAAGTACGTATTGACCGTGATGCCGACGAGATCCGTCGGCTCGTCGAAATTGATCGGCTCGACGGCTTCGTCGAGCAGGCGCACCTCAATATCTTCCGGCGTCAGCGCGGCCAAATGCGGCAGCGTCAATTTGGCGAACCAGAACGATTTGACCTCTTTGGGCGTAAATTTGAAATGCGTGGATTGCAAGTCTGGCGAAATCAATGTTATTTTCATAAGAGTTTCCCACGTTTTATGCAGCTACGCAGGCAAAACATCCCCCCACTGCGCAACCTCAATAAACTATATAAGTCAATGTATGCCTATTTTTGTTTCAGAATAACCAGCGTTAAATCATCAAACACCTTTTGCGCCCCAATAAATTGGGTGACATCAGCAATCACCGCTTGTTTGATCGCTTCGGCAGATTGCTCCCAATGTCGGCTTAACACCGCGCACAAGCGATCAATGCCATAAATCTCGTTCTCCAGATTTTCGGCCTCGGTGATGCCATCGGTATAGAGGACGGCGACATCCCCGGAATGCAACGTGACGGTGGCTTCCTTCACCCATTGGCGAATTTCGAATTCCAATCCGAGCGGAAAGCCGAGGTCAATCGTATCCACTCGTTCAATCTTGCCGCCTGCCCGCACGATCAACAGTTCCTCATGTTGTCCGATAATCTTCAACTGTCCAGACTGATAATAGGCAAAGGCGAGCGTCAAGGTTTTATCAACGCCCATGCGTTGAATATTTTCATACAGCACTTGATTCAGCGTTGACAGCAGGGTGATGGGATCGGTGTCGCCGCGATTCAGCAAGGTGCGGATGGCCGTTTGCGCCATCAGCATCAACACGCCGCTTTCCAAGCCATGTCCGGTGACATCGCCAATGCCGATATGGAGAATATCATCTTTCATCAGCACGTCATAATAATCGCCGCCGACTTCATCTGCCGGGTTCATAAATCCAACGATCTCCACATCTTTGAAATCTTGCAATTCGTCGCTGCGTGGGAGAATCATGCGCTGCATGCGTTGGGCGACATCCAGTTCCGCGCTCAGGCGGAGATTATCGGCATTCAGCCGCTCATTCAATAACCGAATCTCGCTCAGGGCATACGCCAATTCCGCCGTCCGTTCTTGAACGCACTGCTCCAGTTTCTTATTGAAGGCGGTAATTTTGGCGAAACTGTCCTGCAAATCTTGGCTCATTTTGACAAACGCGCGACTCAACAAGCCGATTTCATCGTTGGCGATATACGCAAGGTGTATCCCGTAATTTCCTGTGGCAATCTGCTCGGCGGCGGCGGTCAACAGTTTCAACGGTCTGGTAATCACGAGCGAAACCAGCACGCCGATGACCACATCTAACACCACAATCGCCAGCACGAGAATCAGCAAAAACGAGGTGCGCAATTGCGCGATGTGCTGATAAATCGCTTCCAGCGAGAAAACCAGCACGACTTTGCCGACGGTTTTAGGAGGCACGCCCTGCGCCTGAAAAATGCAGGGACGTTCTTCCGTATGCCAAAATTTTTTGGGTAAGGCAATTTTTTCCGGCGGAATGCCCGCCGGGTTGAGTTGCTTGCCGCGCATATTATAGACCAACACGGACACGACATCGGTTTGCGCCTGCTCGCCCTGGCCCGCCTGAATTTGGATGGTATTCTCTTCCAGCATGTAATAGGTGAATTTCTCGATATGAAACGCGCTGATGCGAGCGACAACATCCGTGAAGCGCTGCGCGTTCCTGATTCGTTCGGCAATGAGCACCCGCTGTTGCAGGGCGATGAGCATCAATCCTATCGCCGCCAGAATAACAATCAGGCAGATCGAGACGATTCCGGTAAATTTCAGGAACACGCTCATCCGCAAGCGTTGAGAAAACGGCATGCTTTTAAGGGCATTTAGGAGTGTCAAACTTGGGTTTGATAGCGCAACGGAAGTGTTGCACCCCTAAAAACGCATGAATTTCTATGGCTGTTTAGCTAAAATATTCGTGACGTGAATTTCGCCAGCCGCAATTTTTCGCTCGATAGCGCGAATGTTTTCCAGAACATCGGCAGGGATCTTTTCTTTGGTGAATTTCATGTCAGTGATACTGATTCCGCCATTTTTGTAGCTATACTCATAGACGGTGCTCCCGGTTAATTTTCCTTCCATGAATAGTTGGCACAGGTTGACAATTGACACATCCAGCCGTTTCATCATGCTGGTCAGCACGAATCCGGGGGCGAGATAATCCTGATCCGAATCCACGCCAATCACGTATTTCTGCTGTTCGCTGGCCGCTTGAATCACCCCATTGCCGGTCGAACCGGCGGCGGCATAAATCACGTCAACGCCTTGCTCATACAGTTGATTGGCTAATTCATAGCCGCGCTGCGGATTGCCAAATCCAGAAAAATCAGGAAATTTGCTCACATATTCGGTTGTTAATTGCGCGGCGGGATCGGCATACGCCAGCCCCTCTTCAAAGCCCTTCAAAAATGATTTGATGATAGGAAGATCCACGCCGCCAATCATCCCGACTTTTTTCGTCTGCGAGACATACGCAGCCAACGCGCCGACGACAAACGAGCCTTCGTGGGCGGCATACGTTGTTGAGGCGACATTGTCGCGCGGCTTCGCTACGCCGTCCAATAACACAAAAAATTTCTGCGGATAGTTCGCCGCGACCTCATCTAATGGCTCAACGGCTTGGAAGGAATTGATGATAATGAGATCGCAACCTTCCTGCTCCGCTAATTCAGTCAAAATCTTCGTAAAGTTGGCAAGCAAATTTTGCTCTGCGCCCAGCGCATCGGGGACGCGGTACGCAACGGCAATATCGAATTTTTCAGCAGCCTCAATCAATCCTTTATACTGCATGTCGTTATAGGCTTGATCGCCTAACGCCCCGCCGAGCGCCAAGCCGACTTTGATCTGCTTGCCAGCCGCAGAGTCGGCGGCTTCAGCGTGACTGAAAAGACTTCCCACGATCACGAGAAACGACAACAGCGCCAGAATTTTTTTCATACGCTCTTCCCTCCATGACACGTCAATAAATTACGATGGCATACGCAAATTATCACAAGAATAATGTTGACGCCCGATTTTTTGTCAAGCTTTTAGGGCGGCGCGGGCGCAGTATAATTGAAACGCC
>CAZCGG010000027.1:28330-28482 GCA_964498135.1 uncultured Candidatus Moduliflexus sp. | reverse complement strand
CAATCCCGAACGTCTTTTCCAATGTGAGCAGCGTGCAATCTTTGAAATTCAACATCGCTAACGCTCCTTTGACGTATTCATTGGTCTGTATCCAATCTCCGCGCTGAAGCGCGGAGGTAGTCGCTATCCCGCGACGCAGCGTGGAACTGCCA
>CAZCGG010000027.1:0-28230 GCA_964498135.1 uncultured Candidatus Moduliflexus sp. | reverse complement strand
CCGAGCAGCGATCCGCGCTGAAGCGCGGAGGTAGTCGCTATCCCGCGACGCAGCGTGGAACTGCCAATGTGCCGCAGAGTTTGACTAACTCCGGCATTTATGCCGGAGGAGAAGACGCGCCGCTCCCGATCTCCGTGCCGAGCAGCGATCCGCGCTGAAGCGCGGAGGTAGTCGCTATCCCGCGACGCAGCGCGGGGCTGCCAATGTGCCGCAGAGCTTGACTAACTCCGGCATTCATGCCGGAACAGGTGGCGCGGAATTATTTCTCCTTGTTGACGAAACCATCGGCCATTTTTTGAGCGGTTTCTATCAAATTCTTCCATTTATAGGAAGACGTGTTCTCGATAATTTCAACCGCAATGTTCAACATGCTGTCTTCTTCGGTCTCTTCAACAAGAATCAATGGATATTTCTCGCCAGCGACAATAGCTTGCGCGTTATGAATTAATTTCTGATCGTCTTTTGGGATGACAAAAATATTCGGGATAATTCCTCGCAAGTGAATCGGCTTATTATCTGGGGTAAAATAAAATGCGGCCGTTAAACGTAAACCAGAGCCATCCGCAAGGGGAATGATGCTTTGCGCAGAACCTTTTCCATACGTTGGCGTTCCAATAATAATGGCGCGAGAATGCGCCTGTAATGCTGCCGCTAAAATTTCCGCCTCACCTGCTGTTCCGTGATTAACAAGAATGATGATAGGATATTGAATCTCAGTTTTGGTAGTGGCATACTGTAAATGATGCCCTGTTGCCCTTCGACTCCGCTCAAAGTGACGGTCATGGTGAGCGGAGTCGAACCATGCTTACGGCATCATTTACAAGGTAACCACTACCCGAAATTTCTTTCGCATTGCATGTAGTTTTCACGCCAACTCTTGCAAACAGGCACGTTCGTGTCAATCGAATTTCGCCCGCCATTGAGGGGATCATTCCAATTTGAACCGCTCCACCGTCGCCTGCATTTCCTCGGCGAGCCGGTCAAGCTCGCGGGCGGACGCGCTGGTATGCACGCTGTTGGCTTTGGCTTCTTGGGCAATCTCCAAAAATTGATGAATCTTCTCGAACAAATCGGCGGTCGAGGCGTTCTGCTCGTCGGCGGCCTGCGCGATGCCCCGCGCATACTTAACCGTATCGTCAATCATTTTCAGCATCATGCCTAAATAGTCTTTCGTGCGCCGGACGCTCTGCAAGCCGCGCTCGACGCTCTTCTGCTCTTTGGTTTCGATTTCCGCCGAACGGCTGGCGGCTTCCTGCATGTCCTGAATAATCTTGCGGATGTTGCCGGTCGCCACGCCGATGCTGTCGGCCAAACTGCGGATTTCTTCGGCGACGACCGAAAACCCTTTTCCGGCTTCTCCGGCGCGGGCCGCCTCAATCGTGGCATTGAACGCAATCAGTTTCGTGTTCGCCGTAATTTCCTCGATAAACGTCACGATTTCCGTGATTTGGTGCGCCTTTTCGCTCAGCGAATGCATCTGCTCGACGCCCGCTTTCGTCGTCGCGTCCACCTCGTTCATCTCGGTCACAAGCTCTTCCACGACTTCCACGCCGCGCATGGTATTTTTCAGCGTATATTCGGCGTTTGCCAGCACTGTGCCGGTCTTTTCGGCGATCTGCTCCGACAAGTGCTTGAATGCTTCGACGGCGGTTTTCGCTTCCTGCGCCGAATCCATCAGCCCGTTCGCGGTTTCCAATTGCGATTTGGCGACTGTGACGATTTTTTCCGTCGAGGCGGTCACGCGCTGCCCCGCGCCCTGAATTTCCCGCGTCAAGCGCAGCAGCCGCTCGACCATGCGGTTGAACACGCCGCCCAATTCGCCGACTTCATCGGCGCGTTCGACAAAGACGCGCTGCGTCAAGTCGCGTTCGCGGATGATAGTGTTCATTTTGACCGTGACCGCCCGCATGCGGCTGAACACGCTGGAAAGCAGCGAATAGACGAGCAGCACCAAGACGAGCAGGCCGATGACACAGGCCAACAGCGAGGCGGCGATGGATTCTTGGCGATAGCGATGCAGCCCCTCGAAGGTGAACGTCAATTTGATGACGCCGAGCATGCCGCTCTGTTCGCGGCTGATGGGATACAGCAGGCTCAGGAGCGGCCGCCGTTTTCCGTCCGCTTCCGTCTCGTGTTGAAAAAGCGGCCGCCCCGTCAGGGCAATGCTTTGCCGCGCGTCTGACGGGAGGCTCGGCGGCGCGAGCGGATGAAATTCCGCCGAGAAATGCCGGATTCCGGCGTGATCATACACCGCGATGCCATACACGTCTTCCATGCCGCGCAGGCGTCCGGCTAAGCCCGCAAACCGCGCCGCGTTGCCGGTCTGCATGTCCTGTTCAATCTCGTATGCGACGCTTCCGGCGACGTTCAGCATCGTCGCCTCCATGAGATGCTCCAAGCGGTTCGGCTGAATGCCCCAGAAGACGATGAGCGCGATGGCGAACACCAGCGTAATCAGCACGGACGAGACATATATGATGATTTTCGTTTTAAGTTTCATAGGCGATGTTGGCTCGAAATGATGAGAGTGAGACTTCAAAAGTCTTGAAGACTTTTGAAGTCTTTTATCACACATCAACCCCGAAGGGGTGTGATGATTGTAGAAAACACGACGCTGCCTGAACATCGAACGCCGAAGGCGTGACATAATGCGGCAGGCGAAAATATGCCACGCCTTTGGCGTTAAAAAATGTATGAACCGCGTAACATGAGTTATACAACTATCAAAGCGTCTGACAACTTTGCCTGCGATTTTGCGTCTATCGGAAAATAGTTGACTTTTCTTTCTGAAATAATTATCGTTATCTTGTCGGGACAGATCGCCCGCTTCCGTTTGTTTATCGGCGCGTTCTGCTTGAACGAACTGACGTTACGGAGATGCGCGGTTCGAAGATCGCGCTTCGGCCATGCGAATCCCTTTGATTGTTATGAACCGCTTATGAAAAAAAGTCAAGAATTACCTACGGAATCATCCTTAGACCTTGCGATTACCGGAGGCGGCACGGGCGGCCATGTGTATCCGGGCATCGCCGTCGCCAAAGAATGGGCGCGGCAGTTTCCGTCGGCGTCCGTGATGTTCATCGGCACGAAGACGGGCTTTGAGGCGAAAATCGTCCCGCACGAGGGCTTTACGCTGAACACGATTGCGGTGGAAGGCTTTAAAAGCCGGGGCGTCTTCGAAAAAATGCGCGCCATCGTCAAGCTGCCGGTGGCGCTGTGGCAAGCGCGACGCCATTTGAAAGCGTTTCGTCCAGCGGTAGTGTTCAGCACGGGCGGCTACGTCTCCGTGCCGGTCATGTACGCCGCGTATCTGCTGCGGATTCCAACCGTCACGTTAGAGCCGAACCGCAAGCCGGGCATGGCGAACGCGCTGCTCAGCAAAATCGTTGACCGCGTGGCCGTCTGTTTTGAAGAGAGCGTCGCCGATTTTCCGCAGGGAAAAGTCGTGTTCACCGGCAACCCGATTCGCCGCGAATTCTCGGTGATTGGCAAGATTTCGCCGCCGGACAAAGGAGCGGTCTGCAATATCCTGATTATGGGCGGCAGCCGGGGCGCGAAACGCATCAATCAGGCCATGATTGACGCCCTGCCGTATCTTGAGGACGAGCGCGACCATTTGATCTTCACGCATCAGACCGGCGCAGAGGATTACGAATTTGTCAAGCAAGGGTACGCGCAGCGCGGTTTTCAGGCAGAGGTGCTTGAATATATTCAAGACACGCCCAAAATGTACGCGAAATCGCATCTTGTCATTTGCCGCGCCGGAGCGTCAACTGTGGCGGAATTGCGGGCAAGCCGCCGCCCGTCCATCCTCATTCCGTATCCGCACGGCGACCGCCATCAGGAATTTAACGCGCAGGCGTTGGTGGATCTCGGCTTAGCGCATCTCATTCGCCAAGAATATCTGAGCGGAAAAGCGTTGGCCGACGCGCTGCGGCATTGCATGGAAAATCCTGACGCGATGGCGCAAGTCTGGGCAAGCGCACTGGAGGCTGATGAACAATCGGCATCGGAAAAAGTTGTCGCCCTCTGCTTGCAGCTTGCCCAACGCGAACCGACGCTGTAAGGCGAACCATCACGCCGCCATGACCGAGTTTGAGAAACCTTCATCCCGCGAACTGAGCGCGCCACGCATGCCGATGAAAGAACAACGCGAGCCTGTCGATCTTGAGCGCCGCTACCGGGCGTTGCTTTCCCGTTACAAAACCATGCAGCAGGAAAACGATCAGTTGCGCGAGGAGATCGAGACGTTCAACTCGAAACTGATTGAGCGCGAACACGCCTTGAGCCACGTCAAAGAGCAGATTGAGGAAATGCTCTCGCTGTTCCAGCAGCTTCAGCAGGAAGACGCCCGGCTGCCCATCTTTCAGGCGCGGTCGGCGGTGCGCGAGCGTGTGGGGCAGGAATTTGCGCCGGTCGCGCAAGAACTGCGCCTCGAACGCTCGCCCGAACAGCCACCGCAAGAACTGCTTTCGCTGAATATCTGGCTCTGCACGCGCAACCGCTTCGTGGATAAAATTCTCGGCCATTATCTCCGCCAGCGCGATCATCTGCTGATCGTGCCGAATTACGAGATGGTGAAGCAGTTGATTGAAATTGACATGCTGCCCGACGTGCTGATTACGGGCGCCTACGATTTCGGCTTGGATGACCCGAATCATGCGGCGTTTTTCCAATTTCTCGATGTCACGTTCAACCGGAAAGAGCCGTCGAGCGCGTCGCATGAATTTTACGTGATTACGCTCTCGTCCACGACGCCCGACCAATCTTCCGTCATTACGCAGCACCAGCAGCAGATCGTGCGACATGAATTTATTTCCAAGCTGCGCGGCTTGCAGGTGACGATTTCCGAAGTGCGGTATTTTTTGGAAATGCGGCGCTGCCGCAATGATGTCATGCAGGCGGAACTGATGGCGGACATTCGCTCGATGGGGGACGTGGCGCGGATGATTCTGGAGATTCAGCAGCGACAGAAAACCGGCCTGCTCGACGTGCTCAGCGATGATGATCCGGCGCAGACGCGCTGGGCGTTCCAACTGTTCTTTCTGCGCGGCAAACTGCTGAAAACCGAACACACGCTGGAGTCGTCCGTCATTTTCCCAAACGGCGACGACAAGCCGTTGGAAAAAATCTTTACCTTGACCTCGTTGGAATCCACATACGCCCTCAATCCGGCGAAACGCCTCTTTTTCTTCGCGCTGACGCCGCAAGCGATCATGCGCGAAATGCGCCGCCCCGAAGCCGCGTAATCGCCCGCCAATCATGGGAGAACAGGCATTCCTGCCCGTAGAGACGCATGGCCGGTCCCTACGGCCTGCGCGGCCCTGCCAAAAAAGAAAGCCCGGCATGGCTTGCCATGCCGGGCTGAGCGGAAACATCGGACGCGGGCGGTTACGCCGCGCTGATGCCGACTTGATAACTCTGGCCGTTGACCGTGATGACGAATTCTTTCGGCCCGGCCAACGCCGGAGCAGGCGCGGCGGCAGGCGCAGGTTTCGTCTCTTCTTTCTTCGGCGCTTCCTTGTAATACACGCTGACTTTGGCCTTGCCAAGCAGGAAATCCAGCCCTTTGTCTTTGCATGACGCCAAGGTGAAAATATTTTCATCCGTGACAGGCAGATTATTGTCCTGCAAAATCTTCGTCGCTTTCGGAATGCCGGGTTCGAGAACATCCATCGGATCGCCGTCAAAGACAGGCTTTTTCAACTGCTCGGAGGCGATTTTCACGATGTCCGGATCGGGCTGGCGCGGCGTCTTGCCGAAATACCCCAGCACCATCTGGCCGTAGCCGTCCACGATTTTCTTCCATTTGCCCTGCACGACGTTCATGTATGCCTGCTGGAAATAGAATTGCGACACCGGCGTGACGCTCGTGCCGAATCCGCCGAGCCGTACGACTTCGGACATTTCGTGAATGACTTGCGGGAGAAGATGCAGCGTGTTCGTGTCGCGCATCATCATCGTGTTCGCGGTCAACGCGCCGCCCGGCATCGGCGACAGCACGATCACCGGCGACACCTGTTTGGCTTCCGGCGGCATCATGTAGCGTTCCATGCACTTTTCGAACACGCTTTCGGCTTTCAGGATTTTTTCGTAATCAATGTCCAGCGTGTAATCCGTGCCTTTCAAGGCGTGCCACAGGCCGAGAATGTCCGGCTGGCACGTGCCGCCGCTGACCGGCGATTTCGACAAATCCGTGCCGTCGCATCCGGCTTCGATGGCGGCGATAATGCAAGACAGGCCGAGTCCGGCGGTGTCGTGGGTATGAAACCAAATCACGGCGTCTTTGCCGAGAATGTCGCGGGTCTCTTTGATCGTGTCATAGACGATGCTGGGCGGGCATGTGCCGCTGGCATCTTTAAAGACCAGCGAATCGAACGGGATGCCGGCTTCGACGATTTTTTTGACGCATTCGACGTAAAATTCGGCGGAATGCGCCCCTTCGGATTTCGTATCCGGCGGCAAGCCCATCAGCGACACGGCGATTTGATGCTTCAACCCGGCTTCGTGGATGCAGCGACCGGAATAGTCAATATTGCGCACGTCGTTCAGCGCGTCGAAATTTCGAATCGTGGTCACGCCATGTTTTTTGAACAGTTGCGCGTGCAGTTTGATGATGTCGCGGGGCTGCTGATCGAGGGCGACGACATTGATGCCTCGCGCCAAGGTTTGCAGATTCACGTCCGGCCCCACGGCTTGACGGCACTTGTCCATCATGTCGAAGGCGTTTTCGTTGCAATAGAAAAACAGGCTCTGAAACCGCGCTCCGCCGCCGGTCTCGAAATGCGTGATGCCCGCCTCGACTGAGGCTTCCAGCGCGGGCAAGAAATCATCCGTCAACACACGCGCGCCATAGACCGATTGAAACCCGTCCCGAAAGGACGTATCCATAAATTGAATTTTCTTTAACGCCATAACGCTCCCCCTGAAATAAAAGTGCTCTTCCCGCCAAATTGCGGCGCAACGGCGGCAGAACCGACGACAAACATTCACTTCATGAATCGTGCATAGGAAAATGCGGCGGCGGTGTCAAGCGAAAAAGCGAGCAAGAAAAGAAACGCCGTATTTTTTCGGCGGAACGGGAAACATCAGGCGAATTTCGGGAACAATCCGTTTTCAGCGCGTCATGGATATTTATATGCGCGTCTGTCCGTCTATTCGGCCTGCGCAGGCAAGCATGCCTGCGTTGCCGTTCTGCGTCATCACATGCTATATTTTGTTTCATTTGAGATTTTTCTTGACATATTTATGAAATATTTTATATTCAAATGTAAGCATCAGTTATAATAAAGACTTCAAAAGTCTGAAGACTTTTGAAGTTTCGTCCTCACCAAATGCGGGAGTTATCATGATGAATTTCGATTGGGCGCAGCGCGTCGAGGCGATCCGGTTTCAACTCACCAAACGCGAGGCGGAAATTTTAGCCTATCTTGAGGCGCATTTCGACGCGCTGCATCAGCTTGCCATCAGCGACATCGTCGCGGCCACGAACACCAGCCGCTCGACCGTGCATCGGTTTTGCGTGAAAATGGGGTACGAGGGGTTTAAAGAGTTCAAACAGGCGATGAACCGCTATAACCGGGCGATTAAATTTCCCGCGCCACAGACGCCGCCGCTTGAATTGACGCCGAAAAGCGCGTCGGACGCGGCCATGCTTGAGGCGACTTCCGCCTTCGATTTGTTTCAAAAAGCCTTTTTCGTGGATATGCAGGGCTTGCAGCAAACCGCCGCCCTCTATTCCGAAGCGCAGATCGCCCGCATTGTCGCCCGCCTTGCGAAGGCCAACACGCTCTATCTCGTCGGCTACCAGACCGGCGCGTTTATGGCGCAATTTCTCGGCGAACGGTTTAGCCGCCTGAAAAAGCGCGTCCAGATCGCCACCGGCGAGAAACGCCGCATCAAAGACCTCGTTTTCTCGATAGAAGCGGGCGATCTGCTCTGGCTGTTCGAATATCACAAACAATTCGATTTTCATCTTCAACTTGTCGAATTCGCGCAGCAACGCGGCGCGGCGACACTGCTCATGACCGATTATCCGACATCGCCGCTTATCGTCCGCGTGGATGACGCCCTGCTCGCGCATCGCGGCCTCCCGAATTTCAAGAATTCGCTCGCCGTGCCGATGACGGTCGTGAATGGCCTGCAATTGGCGTATGAGTTTGAAATGGGTGATAAACGGTCGGCGGCGTTGCAAGAGTGGGATGAGTTTGCCTTATCATAAAAAATTTGCGCGAGAAAAAACTTGATTCCGTTCGAAAGGTGTGCTATGGCTTGATAGCATTGCATCAAAAATCGTTTTTATCGCGAAATTTTTGACGTGGAGGTTATTACGATGAATGTGTTGATTTTATTGATTGGCGGAAATCCGCTGCCGAATTATATTACGGCAAAGTATCTGCTGACGAAAGGGCGCGAGGATGAAAGCGATCTGCCCGTGCCGGATAAAATCGTGTTTGTCTATTCGAAAAGCACGGAGATTTTTAAAAAGAGCATCATTACACAATTAGCCCTTGATGAAAAACAACATGTCATTCCGATTAATCTTGATGCAAACGAACGCGACCCGGAAACGATTATGCGGCGTTTGCGTGAAGAATTGCATAAATTTGCCCCCGCAGCATCGTTGCATCTGAACTATACCGGCGGCACGAAAACGATGTCTGTTTTTAACGCATTGACCGCAATGACGTATCATTGGAAACAATCAAATGAAGGTTGCATGTTTTTGATGTCAGATTTGGATCCTGAAAAAAATCGTTTGGCGGTCATGATGCAAAATGTGATGAGCGTTGCTCAGCCATCCTTCAAGCGTTTGCCTGCGAAATTGGATTTGCGAGAACATATCAAGATTGATGTCGCAACACTGTTTGCGCTGCACGGCATGAATGTCAAAAAACCCGGGACGGAGACGCTGACGCTGCCGACTGAGAAACTGTATGAATTCGGTAAACAAGCCATTGTTCGCTATCGAGCGGGACGCGGGAAAGACATTTTTCGGATCTTTGAAGAATTTGAAAAAGATTTGAAAACGATCAAACGTCTCAATAAAACCGAGGACGCTCAAGAACAGGCGATAAGCAATAATCAAAACATCAGAAATGCGCTGGATCAGATTTATGTTGATTTCCCTTATGCGAAGGAGTGTTTCACGTATCTTCAACAGAATATGACTCGACCTTACGCTATGTTTATCGAGTTTTTTACCGGAAAATGGGTTGAGGAGGTTGTGTTACATGTTCTTCAACAATTGCAGACAAAGCAAGCGATTCCGGTTCATGAACTCAAAAAAGGAGTGGAAGCCGAATTTAATGGAAGACCTTGCGAAATAGACGTAATTACCATGCGCGGCTATCAATTCTTTCTTTGCTCTTGCACGACCTCGCAAGACATCAAATATGTCAAACAAAAAGCGTTTGAAGCGATTTATCGCGCCGAGGAACTTGGCGGCGAACATGCGAAAACGATTGTCATCAGCACCATGTATAACAAAACTGATGGCAGAAGCGAGAGTTTTGCGGATAATAATAATTTGAAGCAATTAGAAAAAGACTTACAGCAATTCGACGCCAAACGTAACTGCTCGCTGATTGGGCTTGATGAACTGGAAGATGAACTGCGAAAAGGCCTGCAGCAAGAAGGTAAATTGAGCCAACGATTACGAACCATCATCACGCAAGGATAACTGTTATGAGTGTACTAGCCATTTATGATGTTCTCAAAATTCAGGAGTTTATTTTTGCATCCAATAAACTCGCGGAAAATTTAGGAGCTTCGATATTCGTGCAACAGGTGTTCGAAGAGCGGTTGCTCAAGGCCATTGAAAAAACTGTGCAAGATGAAGCACGCCCTCGCAAATGCTGGAAGGATGCAACTGAATTTGAAATTGCCAAATCGAATTCGAAGATTCAAGCGGAAGTCGTGTATATTGGCGGCGGGAATGCGATGGTTGCCTATGCTGACAAAACTATCGCAAAATCGGTCACGCAAGCCTTATCACGCATTTTGCTGAAAGAAACCGGCGGCGCGATTCAATTTGCGGTCGCGTATCTTGAAATGGCCTTCAAAAATTATCACGCTGATAAAGAGGCTTTATTCAAACAGTTGAATCAGAATAAAGCGCAGCGTGTCCACAGTTCGCCGTTATTAGGTATCGGCATCACGCGCTCTGGCAATGACGGTTTGCCATCGGTCACGTTCGAAGAAGATCGAGATACCGGCAATTTAGTGTTTCTCTCGAAAGTCGGCGATTTGAAACGCGAAATAGGGAAACGGAAACGCGATTATTTTGATGACCTGCTCCCTGAACATACGAAGGATTTTGTCTTTCCGCGAGACTTTGACGAGTTTGGGCAAGAAAAAGGGAGCGATGAAAATTATATTGCTATCGTCCATATTGATGGCAATAATCAGGGCGCAATGTTCGATAGTTTGGTGAAGGGCGTTCAAGATTATCAAAAAGCCGTGAAACGCATTCGGAACGCGTCGTCGCAAATTGCGGAAACCTATAAAAACGTGATGAAAACGCTTGTCGCCTCGATCATCGCATGGGGTGAAGAGAAGAAGTTCGAACATTTCACTCGTAAAGAAGGCAAATATCAACTTCCGCTTCGCCCTATCGTGTTGAACGGAGATGATGTCACGTTTGTCAGTTACGGTCAATTCGGTATCCCGCTGGCCGAATTGTTTTTGAAGGAATTAGACGCGGAGAGCAAGAAGATCAAGATGCCGCTTTCGGCGTGCGCCGGCGTCGCTATCGTGAAATCGCACTTTCCGTTTTATCGCGCATACAACTTAGCCGAAGACTTGTGCGACTCTGCCAAAAAGAAAGCGAAAATCCTGGCGAAAAACCATAAACATGACGACATTGGCAGTTGGCTCGATTTTCATATCGTCCAAGCCGGCGTGACGACCGAATTAGAGGAATTGCGCAAACGCTTTTATCTGATCCCTTCAATTGACGAAAAATGGACGGAACCGGAACTTTTGAAATATCCCAAAAATGCTGACCATCCTGATATGAACTATGCGCAATATCATTTGTTATGGCGGCCGTGGCGGATTGTTGGAAATTGTGAGGAATGCGGCAAATTATATGATTGGAAAGAACTGATGCGCCTGTGGAAAGAGATGAATCCAGACATTCCACAGCCCGAAGATCAGACGCAATGGGAGCAATCGCGCTTGAAACGCTTGCGAAACGCCATGATTCGCTCGGTAGAAGAATTGAATGAAATTCGTCAGGAATTTGAAAGTCGCGGTTTTAAGCTGCCGCCATTTTTAAGCAGTCAAAAAATTTTCAAAAAACGCGCCGATAAATCGAGTTTTCGGCAAACGCCCTATTTCGACGCATTAGAATTGTTGGAATATTATGAGCCAATTCCGGCAGTCAAAGGAGGTCAGGCATCATGAAATTGATCATGAAATTATTATCGGACGCGCTGCCCGGCTCCGGCGAAGGTTTGGCCGGAATTATTGACGCGGACGTGAACTACGATGATTGCGGTTTGCCATATATTCCGGCGAAACGCTTAAAAGGCATTTTGCGGGAAGCCGCCTTCGATTTGCGTGATGTGAACAAACTGACTGATGCGCAAGTCTTCGCGTTGTTTGGAAAACCGGGTCAAGAACGCGGGACGGGTTTTCGCCTCTCTGATGGCTATCTGCCGGATTATCCGCAGCTTCGCGCCTTTTTGAAAGAATGCTCGAAAAACGAACAGTGCCAAAAAGAGTATGGTTCAGTATTTCACCGTCAAGCCGTGTTAGACTTTTACAGTTACACGCGCTCGCAGACCGCGATTGAAGACGAAGGTGAAAGCGTCGGCGTCGCCAAAGAACATTCGTTACGGACATTTCGCGTCTTGAAGAAAGGCTTGACATTCGAATTCGAATGCGAAAGTCTGTCAAAAGACGATTTGGAGAAGTTGAACCTCATCTGTGCTGTTACGCGGCGTTTCGGCAGTTCGCGGACGCGCGGACTGGGCGCGATTGCACTGTGCTGCGTTGAATCTGCCGCCGCGTCTTCTCAAAACAATGACGATGATGATCAGACCACGTTTCAGAACGATGAACCGTGCGTGTGCCGTCTCGATATTCGGACGCACGGGCAGCTTTTAGTCACGAATGAAGTCGGCAATGATCAAGTCTCGGAAGCGTATCTGCCCGGCTCGTTTCTGTTGGGCGCGTTAGCGGATGCCTATATGCAACACAATCATCTTAAAAACGAAAACACCCATGAAGACGCACAGTTTCGGGCGATGTTTCTGCATGGCGCGGTGCGATTCGGTCATGCGTATCCGGTCAAAAACGATCAAGTCTATTTCCCGGCGCCGTTTTCCATCGTCAAAGAAAAAGACGTAAATCATTTTTACGATCTTGCCCATGCGGAATTAGACGCTGACATTCAGACAAAAGGCGGCATGGGCGAATTTGTCGTTTTGAATGGGGAGGAAGCGCAGACCTGTTCACCTGACCGCGAGATCGAATATCATCATGCCCGACCGGAAGACAATCGCGGATTAGGTCACGCGAAACGCAGCGACGGGCAATTTTTCCAATTCGACGTTCTTGCGCCGCAGCAGCAATTCCGAGCGGAAATCATCGGCAATTATGCGCATCTTAAAGAGATTCAAGAACTCATTGCCGACACGCCGACGCTGTTTTTGGGCAAATCCAAAACCGCGCAATATGGGAAATGCGCGTTGACGGCGACGCTTGCCAAAATCGACGAAACAGCGAATCAGATTTCATGGAAGAACGGCGAAAGGCTTGTCGTGACGTTGGCATCCGACATGCTGCTCTGTAATGAGAACGGCATGATGCTGCCCGATCCGGAGTGCTTTCAAGCCGAGTTATCAGAGCGCCTGAACGTGACGAAAGCACAACTCAAGATCGAAAAAATATTTCTGAAAACCAAACAGATCGGCGGCTTTCTCGGCGTCTGGAACATGCCCAAAATTCAAGGGACGGCATTGGCGGCCGGCAGCGTCATCGTCTTATTGAATAAGTCAGGGCAAAATCTCGACGTGATGGCGTTGCAAACGACGTCATTCGGCCTGCGCACCGAAGAAGGCTTCGGCAGAATCAAGCTGAATTGGCACGGTGAATATCACGAAATCAAAAAATTGAAAGATCATAACAATGAACAGCCGAATTTCGCACCCGATCTGACGACGGCCAAAACGCTTATTGTGCATATCATTAAACAGCGGATTCAGGCCGCGCTAAAAAGCGAAGCCAGAACAAAGATGAAAGAAATTCATGCCATGCCTACGAACGCCTTTTTAGGGCGATTGCGCCTATTTCTGACAATTTCGACAATATTTCAGGCATTCAGAGACAAATGTTCGGCGTTGAAGCCACGCGGGCGAGAGCATCTGATGAAATTGGATGATGTGCTGTTTCTTGAAGAACGCGACATCAAGCGACAAGAGACCAAACCTCTACCAGCAAACGAGAAACAGAAAGACCTTCGCCCACAGTCCGAGAAAACGATTGGCGTTCGGTTGCGCAAAACCAACACTGATGATAAAGACGGCTTTGCTGATTTCATCGATCAAGTAGCCGTGATTCAAAATATTCGAAGTTGGAAAGCCCCTATTTTGAGTTACGCAAAGCTTGAATTCGAAAAGATGTTACAAGACAATAAGCAACTATTCGCATGGTATCAACAGTATGCGTTGCATTTGATTACTCTGTTAAAGTTCAAAAATCGCAACAAGGAGGGCGGCCATCGTGAAAAATGATCAAATGACGCAGCGAATTTACGTGCTTGGCACGTTAGAAACGGCATCGCCGCTCATGGTTGGCAGCGGCGACGATGATTGGGCCGATATGCAAGTGATGCGCAGCTGGGGCGGCTGGGATGGAACGCCATTTATTCCTGCGTCGGCGATTGCCGGAGTGTTGCGCCATTTTGCAAACGAAGCGCAGCTTGCGGATAACAAGATCATCAACCTGCTATTCGGAAAAAAAGCGAATGCCGAAGATGACACCACGCAAAGCCTGATAACATGTTACGATCTGTTTCCCACCAGCCACGTTACGCCGGTGATTCGTGACGGCGTGCGCCTGGATCCTGAGACGAAAACGGCGGTAGATAAGGCCAAATACGATTATGAAATCGTCGAACGCGGTCAGCAATTCGAATTCAAACTCGACGTCGCGTTTCGCCAATGTCACACGGAGCAGCAAGACGAAATGCGCGAACTCGTCATGGCGTTATGTTCGGCGATGATGAACACACAGATCGCGCTTGGCGCGAAAACGCGGCGCGGATTCGGCAAAGTCTGCCTGAAAAAGGCGAAGATGCTGACGCTGAACCTGCCGCAGGATGCCGATAAATGGATCGCGTTTCAATGGCGTTCCAAAGAAGATTTTGATGAGAATCATGCCGAGCCGATTTCCCCAAAAACATTGAGCAATCCGCATAACACTGATATTTCCGTGACGTTCGACATTCCCTATTCGATTCTGATCCGACATGAAAGCGGCGATCCATCCGCGCCGGACGTCACGCATTTAACCTCGAACGGCCAGCCGATTATTTCAGGCACGTCATGGAGCGGCGCGTTGCGCCATGCGGTTCATCATTTGCTGCAAGATATGTTACGAGGAATGAACAGATCTGAGGCCGAAATCAAAGATAAAACTACGATGCTCTTAAATAGACTCTTTGGAACTGTTGATGAAGACACGAAAACAGCCAGAGCCTCGCGGGTGCGGATCAAGGAATCGCTGATTATGGGCGGCCAGTCGTTGACCTACACGCGCAATAAGATTGACCGCTTTACCGGCGGCGTGGTCAATTCCGCGCTGTTTGATGAACAGCCGCATTACGGCGGGAAGGTGACGTTGTATATTGCCATCAAAGATGCGCAGGATTGGCAAAAGGGCTTGCTGCTGTTAGCGTTGAAAGACCTCGGCAACGGCATTCAGCCCATTGGCGGCGAAGCGAATGTCGGGCGCGGCATCTTAGCGAATCCCAACATCCAGACAACCATTGATGAAGCGACGTGTTTGCAAGCGTTGGCGAAAAAATTACAGGAGGCGTGAAGATGATTGACACCGTGAAAAACATTATTCTTGAAAAGGGGAACGTTTCACCAGAGAACGTAATGGTGGACTTTCTCGCGCAGAAAATCGGAAATTATTTGCAGCCGCCGATTTATCTGCTCGTGTATAAACACCACGAGATTCAGTTTGGCAAGATTGAAAACGGGCATATCGTATTGGATCGCCTTGCAGAATTGACGCCGGAATATCTCAAGGAATTGCGCGTCTTTTCCGAACAAGGCGAATTGCACATTTGGAAACAGCAGCAGCAATTCAAATATCGGCTGCGCGTGGACGGCGAGGGCAAAGAGGTCAACGTCTATGAAGAGACGCATCTGATGTGGGGCTTAGAGAAAGAGAATGACACTACGATCTTCGAACCCAATCGCGGAATGCGGCTGACGCTGCCGTTCAGCGTGAATGATGCGAAACTGCCGTTGAAATATACCGTGCGGAATTATTTCGAGTATGATGACAATGGGTTAATTCGATTTAACGATGCCCGTTTAGTCACATTCCTTGATTTTAATGGTAACTCGTTTAGCATGGAGGGATAACATTATGGGAATCAAATATGTTCCAATGAATAATAATAAATTCGTCAATCCTTATCATTTTGTCAGTCTGGCAAAACAGTTAGAAGCGAAATTCAGGGATAGTTATAAACAGAAAAAACAACAAGGCGATTTGACCGGCTGGCTGGAATGCACCCTGGAAACTAAGACACCGATCTTTATTCCGAATCGGACAAAAACATTTATAAAAACGGTTGTCAGACGGAATGACAACAACGAACAGATTGAAGTGCAAGTGCCGGGATATGATTTTTTTTCGTATCCTGATTTAGGTGATCAAAATTTAAGCGATCAAACAGATTCGCTTGATCTTACTCAGGTGAAACCTGCAATCCCTGTTATTCCCGGCAGCGAAATTCGCGGCATGATTCGTTCGGCGTTCGAGGCGGTGACGCATTCATGTTTGTCAACGCTTGGAAAAGATGAGCAAGAAACGCCATTGTTTAAACGTGTGCAATGGCCTGCGATGAGACCGGATCCCAATCATGAAGGAAGAGTAGAACCTGCTCCCGGACGTCTTATTTTTAAAAATGGGTATAAAATTCAGCCATGTGTTCGTCACAAAATTCGCGTGAATCAATATTACGCGGCTCCTCCTACCTATGGAAAGGATAAAGATTATTTATTGAATCTTCAAAAAACACATAGAACCGATGACGGGATTTGGTTCAGAAGCACTCACATTGATCCTGGTGCGAAAACAGTGACTGCAATCACAGAGGTTAAACCGACAAACGAAAATGGCTGGAAGCGGGGATATGTGCATGTTGGCGAAAGAATCATTGGTAAAAGGCATGAATCAATCTTTGAGATCATTCAGGATGCGGATATTGTGGACGTTTCCCAAGATGCAATTAAGAATTTGCTGCATAATCTGAAATTATATGAGGATACTACTGTCAATATCCATCTTGAAAAAGTGGGAGAGGAACAACACCAACACACGGGGTATAAGCATTTGAGCCGTGAATTGGATGGGATGTTGATTTATTATGTGCAACATAAATATTATTCAGACGATAATAAAACACCTCAGAATCGACTGTATTTGTGTCCCGCAATGATTGGCAGAGAGGTGTTTTATAATCGCCTCAATCAGATTGTTGATTCCTCATTGCATGCTTGCTCGAAAATTGGAGAACTTTGCGAAGCGTGCGCTCTTTTTGGTATTGCGGGAGATCAGAAAGAAGCGGCGGCCTCACGCTTGCGCTTTACCGACGCCCGTATCAAGGGGACATATGACGAACAAGCCCGAAAAAACTTATATGATGCGCCCCGCATCCTGAAAGAGTTAGCCACTCCGAAACTCTCCGCCGCGGAATTTTATCTGAAAAAGAATCCTGAAAATGCCGATCTCTGGAATTATGATTATGCGCTTTGTTGGCAGCGTAAACCAGATGGCCGGGTTGATAATGTCGGCGGCTGGGAAGATTTATCATCGTATAAACCACAGATTCGCGGACGGAAATTTTACTGGCACCAACGCAATCCACAGCCATATTTAAACGAGGCGAATAACAACGAGCGAGAAAAAATTTCGGAACGGAATGTTCAAATTCGTCCCCTCAAATCTGGGAGTAAATTTTCGTTCAACATTTACTTCGATCATATTTCTCTGGAGGAATTGAACAAACTTTTGTGGGTGCTGGAAATCGGCGAAAGCACGAATAATCTTGAAAGACGGAAACAGGCGCATAAAATCGGCATGGGCAAGCCGCTCGGCTTGGGAAGCGTCCAGATTCAAGTAACAGCAGTTATGCGTCGGACGGTGACGCTTGATAGCAAAACGGTTGACTACTCTACCAAACAATTAGAAGGCACGGAAAATATGGTAGGCTATAAACAGCAAGCGTATCGTGACATCGAACCGAAACTTGCTGATGCAACGATTCGTCAAGAATTTCTCAAAATCACGAATTTTGTGAATGCGCCGCAACACGTTTCCTACCCCTACAATATCCCGCAAGGCCCCAAAAGCGGGATTTTTTCATGGTTTGTAGGTAATAGACAGGTAAGAACAACCGGAATACGGCCTGTAATTGAGCAACGGCTGCCGGATATTTCTACGGATAATCAAACATTCCCTGAGTTGAAAGTTTATGAGGAGCGAGAACAGCAAAGAAGGTAACTTTCATTACGCATAAAGGCTATTTCGCTATTCACCTTCATAACGGCCTGACCGAGAATCGCCGTCAAAGCCATTCTCGCTCAGGCCGTTGCATCATGCTATGCCATTCAGCCTCGTGATTCAAGCCGCGCCGCAGGCCGACGCGCCGCTTGCCAATGTTCAAGGGCCAGCCCTGCAAGGGATGTTTCTCAATCTGATTCGCGCCGTTGACCCGGCCTTATCCGCCAAACTCCACGATGACGGCGCGTTCCGCCCCTATACGCTTTCGCCGCTCGGCGTCGGCGAGCCGGACGGACGCTTCGACGGCTTCCGCCTGCCGCGCCAAGAACAGATTGCCGCCGGAACGCCCTGTTTTTTCCGCGCCACGCTTCTCGATGACGCGCTCTTTCCCACCTTCGCCCGCTATTTCCTCGAACGCGCCGAGCCGGGCTTTCATCTTGGCGCAACGGACTTCACCGTCACGAATGTGTTGGCGACGCCGGACGGACACACGCCGTACAGCCGCTTCACAACCTACGACGAGTTGCGGCGTCATGCCTCGCAGACGCAGCGGCAGATTCGCCTGCGCTTTCTGACGCCGACTGCCTTTCGCATGGGCGATGCGGACATGCCGCTGCCGCTGCCGCGCCTCGTGTTTCAAAGTTATAAAAAGCGGTTCGAGGAATTCACGCCGGCCGAGTTTTCGCCGGAATTTGACCAGCTTGTCGAGCGATTTATCGGCATTGCGTCGCTGTCGCGCCTTCAGACGGAATCAATTCGCGCGAAGCGCGTTCCGTTGATCGGGTTTACGGGCAGCGTAAAATTTGAAATCATCGCGGCCGCGCCGCCGGAATTCGTTTGGCAAATCAATTTGCTGGCGGATTTCGCCTTCTTCTGCGGCACAGGGCGCAAAACCGCCGTCGGCATGGGGCAGACGGTGAGAATGTAAGAAACGACAGCGAATGGGAGAAGGGAACGAATACATGGATAGACTTTCGTTTTTTATTCGTTCCCTTCCCCCATTCGCTGTCGTTTCTTATCGTTATGGCAACACTGATTCATCCTGAACTCAGCTATCAGGCGCGCGGCGCGATGTTCGAAACGTATAATATCTTAGGGCCGCTGCTGCCGGAAGCGATGTATCGCAACGCGCTATGCCATGAACTCCGGCTGCGCGGCTTGCGCTGCGAGATGGAACGCCCGTTTCAGGTCTTCTACGAAGGAGAGCAGGTCGGGCTGTATTATGTTGATCTCTGGGTAGAAGATGGGAAAATTCTTATCGAATTGAAAGTCGCGCCACAGATTGAGCCGCTGCATCAGGCGCAGGCGATTTCGTATCTGAAAACAACGGATGCCGATCTTGCGATTGTCGCTAATTACGGCGACGCCGTGTTTCAAGACCACCGCCTTCCCAACTTTGTGCGCGGCAAGCAAGCCGAAATTCACTGGCAGCCCCAGCCGTTTGGCGATTGGCCGCATGCTGACTTGCTGACAACCGCGCATCACGCCTGTTATCGCGTCCATGCCACGCTTGGCCCTGGTTTTCTTCATCAGGTCTATCGCCGCGCTGTGATGATTGAACTGCGTCGGCAGGGCGCTGGCTTTGAGCTTGTGAAACACCTGGCGATTTCCTATAAAGGCCAAGAACTCGGCCAACATCCGGTGCGGCTGATTATTCTCGCTGGACGAATCGCGCTGGCGGTGTTTGCGTTGCAGCCTGACGACGAAGCCCGTCGCGTAAAGCAATTACAGGCCTATTTGCGCCAACTGCGGTTGCCAGTCGGCGCGTTAGCGAATTTTCACGAGGCGAAGCTGCAATTCAAACTGGTTCGAGTGGAAGAACGACAACGAAATTGAGAAAGGAACGAATAAAAACAGAGCTTCTCATTCGTTCCCTTCTTCCATTCGTTGTCGTCAATTCGAGTGGAAGAACGACAACGAAATTGAGAAAGGAACGAATAAAAACAGAGCTTCTCATTCGTTCCCTTCTTCCATTCGTTGTCGTCAATTCGAGCGCAAGAACGACAACGAAATTGAGAAAGGAACGAATAAAAAGACAGACATTCTCATTCGTTTCCTTCTCCCATTCGTTGTCATCATCTCATGAAAAAATTGATGATTTTAACCATCGGCACGGGCAAAGGCGTGGAAAATGGCCTTGCCAAATCCATTGACGTGAATAACCCGGAACAGATTGTGTTCATCGCCACGCCGGAGAGCGAGGCCATGCTTGACCAGATCGGCGCGGCGTTCGAACAACTTTACCATCGGCCATTGCCGTCGCATCAAATGATGCGTCTCAATAAAGAATCAGTGGTGGATGCCGCGTACCGCATCACCTGTGAGGCAATTGAACAGGCGCAAAAAATGGGCTACGCGCTTGAAGAAATCACGCTTGATTTCACCAGTGGCACGAAAGCGATGTCGGTTGGCGCGGCCTTGGCGGCGCTGCTCTCGGAATGCGAAAAAATGTCGTACATCGGCGGTTCCGAGCGCGATCCGCACGGGCGCGTCATCAAAGGCACGGAAATCGTGATGGCGTTCACGCCGAATCAGGTGTTCAGCGATTACAAAAAACAGGTGGCGCTGCGCATGTTCAACGCCTACCAATTCGACGCGGGCTTGAGCATTCTGCATGAGGCGCAGCAGCGCGGCATGCGCGATGATTTGACGCAGCTTGACATTTTATTCCGCGCCTACGAGCGCTGGGATAAATTTGATCACGCCGCCGCGCTCAGCCATTTCGAGCATCCCGACCTCGCCCGCGACCTGCGCAAGCGGATTGGCAGCAACAAGGGGTTTATCTCGCGCATTGTCAATGCCGCCGCCAAGCCGCCGGTTATTCTGCCGGAATTGCTGATTGACCTGTTCGTGAACGCCCGGCGCAGGATGGAAGAAGGGAAAGACGATGACGCGGTCGCACGGCTGTATCGCCTGACGGAAATGATCGCGCAATACCGCTTGCAACAGAAGGGCGTGAACACGTCCGATGTCAACGTGGATGCGCTGCCGGAGGCGATCAGGGCGTATTATGAAGCGTTGCGCGGCGAATCGAGGAAGGTGAAATTAGGCTTGATGCAAGCGTTTCGGCTGCTCGGCGAGCTTGGCGAAGAGGCGTTCCTGCCGCAATACGCCCAATATGAAGCCTTGCGCGGCTTGCTGAAACAGCGCAATGACTCGATTCTCGCGCACGGCGTCACGCCGGTCAGTCGAGACATTGCTACCAAGCTTGTCGAACGGATTGAGCCGCTGCTGCGCGAGACCGTGCCGCAGATGGAGCGCTTGATCGAAGAAGCCACAATGATCAAATTATAGAGATGAGCATTGATTTTTCGTATCTTGGCGGGGGCGAGACTTCAAACGTCTTGAAAACTCTTGAAGTCTTTTATCATACAGGCAACAATGAATCGAAAAAAGGAACGTATTTCCGCGCTTTCCATTCGTTCCCTTCTTTGATTCGTTGTCGTCTTCAAAAAATAATGAGCAGATTATTCCTTCTTTTTTCGCACACGCTGACCGACGAGCAGGCGGCCGACGCCCGCCAATCGCTCGGCGTGACCGAATTTATCGCGCTGTCGCCGGAATTGCAGGCGATCTGGTCAGACGTTCCGCCGGACGCGGAGCGGATTGCGGAGCATCTGCGCCCGATTTTCGATTGGCTGGAGCGGCAGGCGCGGCCGGGCGATGTCGCCTTGATTCAGGGGGATTTCGGCGCGGTCTGGCTGGCGGCGCATTGGGCGCGGCGGCGCGGGCTGCGGCCGGTCTATGCCACAACGCGGCGCGAAGCGGTGGAAATTCGCCTGCCAGACGGCGGCATTCAGAAGCAGAGCCGGTTCCGGCATGTCCGCTTTCGGCGTTACGAGGACACCGGCGGCGCGTCCGGCGACAGGCTGCGGACGAATGCGGCATGTTCTGCGGTCTGAACGCCTTGCTGCACCACCTCCAGCACATGCGCCAGATTTCCGGCTAACAGCGACTCAACATCGAGCCACAGGCCGGGAAAGGCGCGGCTGCGGATGATGCCGTCGGCATCGGGCGGCAGCGCAGCGTATTCGCCATCTTGCCAGATAAGCCAGTCGAAGCGCTGTTCGTACATCTGCCAGATGAGATATTCCGGCACGCCGTTGCGCCGATAAACGCGCAATTTGTCATGCAAATCGTAGGCCGCGCTGCTTCCGGCGATTTCGACAATCAATTCCGGGACGCCTTCGACGTAGTTATCCGCGCTGAGGCGCGAGCGTCCGCCGTGAGCGACGCAGAGCAGAATATCGGGCTGCACGTCATTTTCGCCGTCTATGCGGACGGTCGCGTTATCGGCGAAATGAACGCCGGGCGTTGCCGCAAAATAAACGGCAATCCACCCAAGAACTCGTCCATGCGCGTAGGCATGGTCAAAACGGACGGCTGAGGTCATATAGACAACTCCTTCGATGAGTTCGGCTTTTTTCAGGCGAGGCATGCGCTCGTAGCGCCGCTCGAATTCGGAGCGGGAGAGCCGGTCGCCGTTTTCTAACGGCAGCCAAAACGCCGGGCGCGGCGCGGATGATTTCTGCGTGGCAATCATGGTCGTTCCTCCTCTTGCGCAGGGGTTGAGACGAGACGAATTTCTTGAACAGTTCGCCCTGTTTCGCGGATTTTGGCAAGGATTTTTTGCGGGAAAATGTCAGGTAATCGTTCACATTAAAAACTCACCTTCATCACAGTCGCGGCGAAGATGCCGAACGCATTTTTGCAGGCGGCTTATCGGTATGACCCAACAATATGATGAGGCTCAAACAGAAAACGTCACATGGTATGTAAATTTGAAAGAGTATTTTCTCCCAAAAGTTCAACCTCCGGCCAATCTCGCTATATCACTTTTGCAGATTGCCAATCCGCGTTCATGGCGGTTTTATTTGATTTTTCTGTGCGGATTTTTGATTTCTTCTGCCATTGGCAATTTTTTCTTTATGTGGCTGCAAAATGGATTCGCCATTGATATGCCGCTTCTCATGCGCTTGTGTGGGGTTTGCTCTGGACTCGGCATTCTGGCCTATATTCTGTTTTTGCAAGAATGGAAGCGTCAAGAACGATCTCATGAAGCATCATTACGAATGGCAAGCGTCCCATTGAATGCTCCGTTGCGTTCTGATGCGAGACATTATCGCGGTTTGATTACCGCGATTGATTTGAATAAACCGGACTCGGCAATTACCCCGATCAGATTTCATACCCATCCAGAGCTTTCCGATGAGAACCGTTTGAAATATTGCTGGTGTTTAATCGTCAAGGACAAGCGTGTCGAGGAAAAATTTCTCGATTTTCAGATGAATCAACGCGCCGCGACCGGCGTTGAATTTTTTCCGATTTATTTGAATAGCGGCTCAGATGTCCATGAAATCTATGAGAAGGTTGATAAAATTTATTGGGACGATATCTCCTCAAAAGGGCTGAGAGCAGATGATGTCGTGACTGATATTACGCCGGGATTCAAAACCATGTCGGTTGGCATGGCTCTCGCTTGTCTGATGAAGTATGATCGCGCTGTAGAATATGTTGAGTCTGACAGAACGATGGGAACGCCTGATTTGACAAACGCGAATATGGTCTCCCTTGACATCAATTTTTTCGTTAAACAAAAAAGGCATCTTATGAGGCAGACATGATTATTGTCTTGATTTCCAGCCTGAACCAATATCTCTATTGCCCGAAATCGGCGTGGCTGCTCTTTGTGGCCGGGGAACGCGGACAGAGCGCGCATTTGCTCGAAGGGGCGATGCTGCATAAACGCGCCGATTCCGCCGAAGCGTCCGCGCCGCGCAGAGGCGTCACGCAGCAGCGCACGGTCGCGCTCTATTCGCAGCAATACGGCTTGAGCGGCATCGCGGATTTGATTGAAGAAACGAAGGGGCAGATGTACCCGGTCGAATACAAAAAAGGCGTTGACGGGGATTGGCTCAAAGATCAGGTGCAACTCTGCGCGCAGGCGTTATGCATTGAGGAGATGCGCCGCCTTCCCGCGCCGATTCCGTTCGGCTTCCTCTATTACGCGGCGAGCGGGCGGCGCAGGAAAATTGCGCTGACGAAGAAACTGCGGGCGGAGACCGCGCGCGCCATCGAGGCGGTCAGAACCTTGCTGACGACGCGGCAATGTCCGGCGGCGGCGTTCAGCGAGAAATGCCCGGAATGCAGCCTGTATCGCGTTTGTCTGCCGCAGGAAACCGAACGCTTGAAACGCGCGGCGCGTTAACAGACACGTTCTCGTGCCAAGCCGCAAAGACGCGAAGCGGTTTCAATCATTCTTGGCGTCTTTGCGGCTTGGCGCGAGTCATTCACCAGTGAGGAGGCCGTGATGTCAACAATGTATGTTACGACGCAGGGCGCGACGCTGCGGAAAACGGGCGAACGCCTGATTGTCACCAAAGGAAAGGAGCGGCTGGCGGACGTGCCGCTGATTAAAGTGTCGCAGGTCGTCATTTTCGGCAAAGCGTCCGTGACCGCTTCGACGGTCGCGGAATTGCTGGAGAAACAGATTGAGGTCTGTTATCTGACGCAGCATGGCCGATATGTCGGGCGAATTCAGCCGGAGTTTTCCAAAAACGCGCTGCTGCGCGTCGAGCAGTACAAGGCGTCGGCCAGCCCGGAGGCGACGCTGAAACTCGCCAAAGCGTTTGTTGTCGGCAAATTGACGAATCTGCGAACGGTGGTGATGCGGGCGGGGCGGGAGCGAAAACTGTCGTCGTCCTGCGAGAAGGCGGCGGATCGTATTCAGGCCGCGATTGCGAGCGCGAAAAAGGCGAAAAATGTCGATCAGGCGCGGGGACACGAAGGCGACGGTTCCGCCGCGTATTTCGGCGCGTTTAAGGAGTTCATCGCCAATGCGAAATTTTCCTTTGACGGGCGCGTGCGGCGACCGCCGACTGATCCGGTCAACGCGCTGCTGAGTTTCGGCTACGTGTTGCTGATGAACGATCTCTACGCGGCGGTGAATATCGTGGGGTTGGATCCGTATATCGGCTATCTGCATGCGCAAGAACACGGCAAACCGTCGCTGCCGCTCGATTTGATGGAGGAATTTCGTCCGATTGTCGTGGATCAAGTCGTTTTAAATTGCCTGAATAACAAAATGTTGACGCCGAAAGATTTTACGCAGGAGATGGGGAACGTGACCAAATTGAGCGACAAAGGGCGCGACATCTTTCTGCGGCAATATGAGGAGCGCAAGCAGACTGAATTTCAGCATCCGGTCATCAAGCAGACGATTACCTATCACCGCGCGTTCGAGCAGCAGACGCGCTTTTTGGCGAAAACGCTGCACGGGGAATTGCCGGACTATCCGTCGTTGGCGATTAAATAGCGTTCTGAGCGCGAACGTTTGATTTGACTCCGGCGCAATAAGGAGTGTCACATCTTGATTTGACACTGGCGCAATCAAGATTGCGCGCTCCTGTGAATGTATCTGAGGCCTTGTCGCATGTATTTTATTATTTCGTATGACGTGAAAAATGATCGGCGGCGGCAGAAAATTCATGATTTGCTGCTGGATTACGGCGCGTGGGTGCAGTACAGCGTCTTCGAGTGCAGCTTGACGAAGAGCGAATATCTGCGCTTGAAAGATCGCTTGCAAGATTTGCTTGACAAAGACGAACAAGACAGCATTCGCTTCTATTCGCTGTGCGATGAGTGCAAACGCAAAATCGAGCGGATTGGCGGCGTGACGCCGCCGGAATATGGCACGATGATTGTGTAGCAAGCATGAGAGCAATCCTGCATGATGTGTCAATAAATAGTGAGACAGGCATTCCTGTCTGTTCTGCGACAGGCAGGAATGCCTGTCCCACCTTCAGGGGCGTTCGCATGTCTTCTTAGAGGCTGTTTTAAAAGATCATGAACACCCTGGTAGCCCCTACGTGGCGGGGCGTTAGCGCGCATTCCCGCCACGTAGGGGCGGGGCTACCGGGGTGTTCATCGTCTGGAGAACACACGCAACTTTTAAAACAGTTTCTTACATTAAAAGGAGGGAACAACATGAAACAGAAGCATCAGCGGCCTGTGCCGCAAAGCGCGGTCTCTTCGACGGTGTTGAGCGGGTTTCTCGTCTTTGGCTTGGGCGCCATGATTGCGCTGTTGCTGCCGCAATACACGGCGCTGACGCCGCTGTCGGCGTGGCTGGCGACAGTCAATGTCATGGCGTTTCTGATCTGCGGGTTCGATAAGGGGCAAGCGGTCAAGAAACGGTTTCGCGTGCCGGGCAAGGTGATTATCGCGTTAGCCCTGACCGGCGGCGCGCTGGGCGTGCTGCTCGGCTTGCTGGCGTTTCACCATAAGGTGAAAACCGGGCATTTTGTCATTCAAATCGCGGCGATTCTGCTGGCGCAGGCGTTGGGCGTCTATTTTGCGATCTATTTCAAGGTCGTGTCGCTGGCGCAGATCGTTGCTTGGCTGATGAAACAATAGCGCATCAGGCGCGTCACATCTTGATGCGACGCCAATTCGTTACGTTCAGGACTGACCAGACCCCACCCCGGCCCTCCCCTCAATCAGGGGAGGGGGAACTATTTTTCTGTTGTCTCCCTCCCCTGATTGAGGGGAGGGCCGGGGTGGGGTCTGCGTCAGTCCTGATATTCTTGTCTTCGTTGTCGTTGTTGTTGTGCGCTGAACGGCGAACGCGAGATGGGGCGCGCCTGATTGACTTGGGGAAACATGGCGACAGAGGGATGGCAGGGGATTGATTGGAACGGCGCCGAGCGGCAGATGCGGCAGATGCAGGCGGAAATCGTGAAGGCGGCGCGCGCCGGAAATACGCGGGGGATCGCGCAGTGGCAGGATCGCATCACGCAGTCGCGGGAGGCGAAATGGCTGGCAGTGCGGCGCGTGACGAGCAGCGGCGGCAAGCATACGTCCGGCGTGGACAAGGAGGTGTGGACGCGGCCGGCGCAAAAATGGGAGGCGGCGGCGCGCATGGATCCGCGCGGCTATCGCCCGCAGCCGGCGCGGCGGACGTATATTCCGAAGGCGAACGGGACACAGCGGCCGCTCGGCATTTTGACGATGGCGGATCGCGCGATGCAGGCGCTCTATCATTTCGCGGTGGACCCGGTGGCGGAAACGCTGTCTGATCCGCATTCGTATGGGTTCCGGCACTATCGCTCAACGGCGGATGCCATCACGCGCTGCCTGGAAATTTTCCATGACGCGCATGCGCCGGAATGGGTGCTGGAGGCGGATATTGAGGCGTGTTTCGATTCCATCAGCCATCAATGGCTGCTTGAGCATGTGTTGATGGAACAGCGCGTGCTGCGGGCGTGGCTGACCGCCGGGTATGTTGAACATGGGCGGACACATCCGACGACGATGGGGCTGCCGCAGGGCGGGGTGATTTCGCCGACCTTGGCGAATATCGCGTTAGACGGGCTGGAGCGGCTGCTGCATGATCATTTTGCGTATCGGGCGAACCGGACGCGCAGCGACCGGGTGCATCTCGTGCGCTTTGCGGATGATTTCATCGTGACGGGGACGAACAAGGCGATGCTGGTTGAAGAAGTCAAGCCGCTGCTCGCGCAATTTCTCGCGCAGCGCGGCATGAAATTTTCCGAGAGCAAAACCCATTTGACGCATGTGAAAGAGGGGTTTGAATTTTTGGGGTTTCATGTCAAACAACCGTTGTTTGGGCGGGCGCAGGCCGCGCCGACGCGCAAGCGGTTCGAGGCGGTCATGCAGCAGGTCGAGGCGGCGCTGCGCGACGAGCGCGCGACGGCGACGCAGATTATCGCCCGCTTGACGCCGGTGATTCGGGGCTGGGCGACGTATTACGACCATGTGGAGAACCGCGCGCTGTTCGCGGAATTGGATGACGCCGTTTTTCAGGCGCTTGAGGCGTGGGCCAAGCAGCGGCATCCGGGCTGGTTCAATCGCAAGGCGATTGCGCAGTATTTCACGCCGATCAAGAAGCAATCGCCCTGCTTTACGGATGAGCGCGGGCAGCGCATTTTTCGGGCGCAGGAGATGCCGCTGCGCAAGCATGCGGCGATTGATCCGGCCTGCAACGCGTATGATCCGCAGTGGGAGCGGTATTTGGCGAAGCGCCGGCGTCAGCATCGGACGGAGGCGCAGGATGGCGCGTAAAAAAAATATATTTCGCGCATTTTTTTCTTGACAAAATTCGCGCATATTGTCATGGTGATTTTTGTCGCGAGGGGATGACCGGGCGAAACGTTTGGATTGGCGGGCAGAGTTGACGAAAAATCTTCATAATATGCCGCGCAATGAAACGAGGCGGGTCGCCTACAGCGACGGACGAAGCGCGGAAATTTTCCGCGAAGTGAAGCTGTGGGTTTTTCGAAAGGCGAACATAATGCCGCAACCCGTTATTTTTTAACGAGTTGCGAGAATTTTTCTCCAAATAGGTTCGCGGAAACCCGCAACCCCTGATTTTATAAGAAATTACCCATTTTGATTTTTCACGGAGCGTGTTGAATGGGCGAAGAAAAAAGGCGAAACCAGATCGGTTCGCGGAAA
>CAZCGG010000026.1:24493-29060 GCA_964498135.1 uncultured Candidatus Moduliflexus sp. | reverse complement strand
ACTCGCGACCTCTGGCGTGACAGGCCAGCGTTCTAACCAACTGAACTACGACCCCGCAAAATCTTTATGCTTTCGGTATGTCCTTTCTTATAATCATTGAAATATTTGTCAAGAAGAATCTTGCGCGAAGATGATTTTTTCGGAGAAAACCGTGACGCTATGCGGACAAACCCGTAAACAAAGGATTCGCGGGAAAGCATTCCCGTTCGACAAGCGCAATCTCGCCGGGCGTCAGCCGGTACAAGCCGCACACGAGCGCGTGCAAGCGCTGTTCCGCCTGTTCGGCCGCCCGATTCGCCTGAAGCAGCGCGTCAACAAGCGCGATCATCTCTCGCTGCTCCTTGCGGCTCGCCTGTTTGATGGGCAATTGCCGCAAATTCACCAACTTGACCTGACTAAACACCTGCCCGGCCTCGAAAATCAGCTTGCGATAATAAAATGAAAGCAGGCGTGAATTCAGGACGCCTAAAATATATTTCAAATGAAAATCCCGCACTCCGGCCTGAAGCACGGTGGTATGCACGGAATTTGTGACATAATATCCGCCATCGTCAAACGTGCCGATGATGCAGTCTGCGGTTTGGCGTGTCAAAATTTTCGTTCCATCCAGCGACGGCTGATGCCCCCAGCGCACGTTGTCACCTTTACTCAACACGCCGCGATCATAGCGAATGTACAAGCCGCCCCAGCGCGTCCAGAAACGCCCGATATTCTTCCCGTTCAAGACTTTTTTGCAGGCGTCGCCGAACGGCTGCGCCGTAATCAATTTGCGCTTCGCGTTGCCGGGATTCACGCCGTCGTGACTCTCGCAAATTTCCCCTAATTTCGGCGCATCTGCCGCAATTTTTTCCAGCAACGCCAGCGTCGCCTCGTCCGCAGAGACGTTAAAGCGATGAAACGGCGCTTGCTCGAAATGCCGCTGCGGAACGCGATGCGGCGGTTCGAACGATTGCGCGGCGTTCATGGCCTCGACGCCCTGCTGAGGCGAGCGTTTGACGCGGCACTCAATCACATTTTCCCGGCGCGTCGCGGCGTCCTCCTGCCGTTGCAGCAACAGAATGCAATTTTCGACAAACGCCGCCTGAAACAAGCGTTTCGTGTCGAGAATGTGCGTAATGGCCGCCGTTTCGAGGATGCGCGCGCGCAGCGGCTCGAAATACATCTGCGTCAGGAAGGTGTTCGGCACGAGCATGCCCAAGACGCCATCCGTTTTCAGCCACTCGATGCCGCGCTCGATGAACAAGGCGAACGTGTTGATTTTGTAGGCCGCCGACCGGTACGATTTATATGCGGCAATTTGCGCGGCCGGGGTTTTTAGCTGGTTGACGACGATGTACGGCGGATTTCCGACCACTGCGTCATGCCGCTGCGTGAAGAATTCGCGCAACTCGGCGGGCGCGTCCGGCTCGCGTTCCCAGCGCCGCAACGCGTCGGCGCAGACGACATTGACGCGGCGAATCCGGCAGGACGGCTCGCGCCGCTTCGCCTTGAGATACAGGCTGAGACAGGCGAACCGGCAGGCGAAAGGATCCGCGTCAATCAGAAAAAGCTGCTCTTCGAGAATGCGCGCGGCGATTGAGCGCGGCGGCTGTTCCGGCAAGTCTTTCTGGCGAGCGGCGTACAGCCAATCAAAGGCTTGCAGCGCGAACGCTCCCGCGCCGCAGGCAAGATCGAGAATCGTGAACGCGGCGATGTCGTCGGCGGGGCGGCGTTCGCGGCGAATGGCGAGGCTCTGCGCCGCGATAAATTCGGCGAGATGTTCCGGCGTGTAAAATCGTCCGTGCCGCTTTTGCGCCTGCGGCTCTTCGGCGCATTGATACAGCCAGCCGAGCAGGTGGTCATCGCGCCATGTTTCCGGCGCAATGGTTTCCGCGAGCCGCCGCCGTACGCTTTCGAGCGCGTCGGCGTCCGCGAAAGGCGGCAATGGCGTCTCGAAATGACTGAGCGACGGGCATGCTGCGGCCATCGCCTGCCGTGCGGCGAGCAGATTCGCCTGAAAATCGCCGGAGACGGGCATTTTCCAACCGGTTTCCTCAAAACAGCGCGCCGCCGCCAATTCGAGAAACAGCGATTTCGCGGCGTCTTTGGCTTGTTCCGCGCAGCCGTGAATTTGGCGGCGAAACGCCTCTTCTAAAAGCAAACAGCACTCTCTGACGATGTTACGCAGACGCCGAAAGTCGGTCATGGCGATTTAGCAGGGATTCGTACACGGTTTCAATCTGCTGCGCTAAAGTGGTAATGTGATATTTGGGGTACACGCGCGCGCGCCCGATTTCGCCCATGCGATGGCGTTCTTCGGGGGAACGGCGCAGCAGGTCGCAGATGCCTTCGGCAAGGGCGCGGCTGTCTTTCGGCGGCGTCAGCAGGCCGGATTGCCCGTGCTGCACGAGATCGCCGACGCCGCCGACATTCGAGGCCGCGACCGGCTTTCCCGCCGCCATCCCCTCAATCAGCGTGACCGGCAAGCCTTCATTCAGCGACGAGAGCGCAACCACGTCAAGATCGGCGTAAATCTGCGGCAAATCGCGCCGGAACCCGAGAAAATCCACGCTGCGCCGAATGCCGAGCGCATCGGCCTGCCGCTCCAATTCCGGCCGCAATTCGCCGTCGCCGACGATTAAAAAGCGCGCATGCGGGAACGCGCGCAATACGATTTGCGCCGCCTCCAAAAAATACACATGCCCTTTGACCGGCACGAGCCGGGCAATGATGCCAATCAACGGCGCGTCTTCGCTCACGCCGAGTTCCAGGCGCAGCCCGTCGCGCAGCCCGGCGCAGTCCACGAACGGCTGGAGTTGCAGCCCTAACCCAATCGCCCGCACTTTGTCAGGATTGCCGATGCCGTAGCCAAGAATTTCTTCGCGCTGCTTAGGGCTGAGCGTGATGATGACATCGGTGAAGCGCGCCAAAAACCGCTCGATGGCAAGAAACGCTTGCGTTTTGCGCGGGCTGAAATAGCTGTGAAACACGTGGCCGTGAAACGTATGCACGAGAATCGGAACTCCGGCGAGTTTCGCGGCTGCTCGGCCTAACATCCCGGCTTTGGCGGTATGCGTATGCACAATCGCGGGGCGGATTTTGCGCAGCAGCCGGAAGATTTTCCAGAAGGCGACGAGATCATCCTGCCACCGGATTTCGCGGCCGAGTTCGGGGATAAAAAGCGGCGTGACGCCCTGCTCGTCAGCGAGATAGCTCATATCGCCTTCAGACGGCGAAACCGTGCCGGTCACGAGCGTCGTCGCATAGCGAGACGGATCCAGCAGCTTCGTCAATAAAATTGTATAAACTGCCGGGCCGCCGATATTCAGGCGGGCAAGGATTTGAATGACTGGAATCACGCTGACCTCATGGCGTTAAAATGTTGGGCAATGAACCGCGCGAACGACAATATTCACCTCTATTCATCAGACAGGCGGATTTGTCAAGCGAGAAGTCGCGCCGGGCGCAATCCCTGTTTTGACTGAAAAATTCGTTGACTTTTTTATAGGATGACGCTGTTTTAACAGAGAAACGATGCGCAGCAGATTGAGGCCGCGCTGAGGCGAAAGACGCCACAAATCGTTGAAAATGCGCTCTGGAGGGACAATGAACGCTCGCGTAATTCTTCCCATCATGATTCTCGCCGGCATTGTTGGGGCTGTTGGGCAGAGATATTATTCACATCGCCAAGCGACCGCGCTGTTCCTTGATTATATTGCGCAAGGAGATCAAGCCTATCGCAATGGGCAATATCAAAACGCGCTGAATTTGTATCAGCAAGCGCATGACATGAAACCCATTCCGGCCGCCGCCGAACGAATCGAATTAGCCCGGCAGACGCTCGAAGATCAGAAGCGAGAGACGAACATTCCGGCAAAATCAGCCGCGCCGCGACCGGAAAGTCAAGCGCAAGCGGCGCGTCGAACTCCCCAAAAACGGTCGTCTTCCCCTGTTCATCAGGCAAAGTTGGATACGTCCGCGTTCGTCAAGGTGGCATGGATTGATGAGGCGAGCAAAAATCAAGTGGTTGTTATCGGCCCGCCGTGCGACAGCCCTGAAGGAAATCGCGCCAGACAATTGGTGAAAAATTTGCAGGATCGCTCGATTAGCAGCACGTTCAGCACCTCCCTCTCTCTTTCCACAGGAGGCGCTGACCCGGCCTTGCTGGAAGCGTGGAATCAGGTCATGAAAGGCTCGCCGCCGATTGTATTTATCAACGGAACCGCAAAAGCGAACCCGACGCTCAATGAAATTCTCGATCAATATCGGAACACGATTCTCAGCAATTCGCCTCAACGGGTGGCGGAATAGGGCATGACGCTTTTCAACTGGAAGCATAAAAAAGACGCGTCGCAACGCGATCTCGCGTGGGTGGACGAATTTATCGCCAACGTCCGCCCCTATATTTTCGTTCGCGAAGAAGATTGTTTGCTGATAAAACGCCCGAATCAGGCGCAAAAACTGAATGCATCGGGCGCGAAAATTTTGCGCGCGCTGCTGAGCGGCATGCCGATTGCGCGGCTGCTTGACCGAATCGCCGATTCGCCCGAAAAAGCGCGGGAAATCAGCGATTTTCTGCGCGCCGTCC
>CAZCGG010000026.1:15514-24393 GCA_964498135.1 uncultured Candidatus Moduliflexus sp. | reverse complement strand
CATCAGGCGCGCGTGCCGTCCGTCAGTTTCACCGGCGGCGAGCCGACGCTTGCGCCGCATCTGCCCGACATGATTTGGTACGCGAAAACGCTTGACATGCGGGTGAACCTGATTACGAACGGGACGCTCATCACGCCGGACGCGGCGCGGCGATTCGCCGAAGTCGGCTTAGATTCGGCGCAAGTCAGCCTCGAAGGCGTCACGCCGGAGACGCATAACGCGCTCGTCGGCGCAAGCGGCGCGTTCGAAAAAACCGTCGCGGCGGTGACATCGCTGACATCCGCCGGAATTCACACGCACACGAACACGACGATTACGCGCCGCAATCTCGCCGAATGCGCGGCGCTGCCCGCATTCGTCAAGCGGACGTTTGGCGCTGACCGTTTCAGCATGAATATGATGATTCCGACCGGCAGCGGCGCGATGCATGACGATTTGCTCGTGCCGTACCGCGAGATTGGGGCACATGTTGAACAGATGCTTGACGCAAGCGGCAAGGCGGGCGTGAAATTTCTGTGGTATTCTCCCGTGCCGATGTGCCTGTTCAACTCGATTTCGGCGGGGTTGGGGAATAAAGGGTGCAGCGCGTGCGACGGCCTGCTGTCCGTCGGCGCAAACGGCGACGTACTGCCGTGCGCCTCGTATGACGCGCCAGTCGGCAATCTCGATGCGCAGGAGTTCGCCGACATCTGGCATTCCAGTCTTGCGCGGCGATTTCGGGAAAAGCATTTCGCCCCGCCATCGTGCCGGGCCTGCGAACATTTTGCGATCTGCAACGGCGCATGCCCGCTCTATTGGCGCAAAATGGGCTATCATGAACTTGAATAACCCTGTCAGACGCTTTTCGAAGTGTCTGACAACCTGGTGAAAATTTGATGGCGAATTCGAAGATGAGTACTGCGCCGATGCCGTCGTATGTCAGGCTGCCGGAAGGCGATCCGCCATATCCGGCCATGCTGGATTTCCTCGATGCGCGCTTTCCGAACGTGGGGCGCGAGGTCTGGCGGGAACGCCTGAAATCCGGCAAAATCTCGACAGAGCGCGGCGAAATCGTCACCGAAGCGACGGCGTACCGTCCGAGCCTGCTGTTGCGCTATTTCCGCGAAGTGGCGGAAGAGCCGCCCGTGCCGTTCGACGCGCAGATTCTTTTCCAAAACGAGCATCTGCTGGTCGCCTGCAAGCCGCATTTTTTGCCGGTCACGCCCGCCGGAGCGTTCGTCAATCATTGCCTGCTTTATCATTTGACGCAGACGACTGGCCTGCGCAAACTCGCGCCGCTGCATCGGATCGACCGCGAAACCGCCGGATTGGTGATGTTTTCGGTCAATCCGCAGACGCGGGGAATCTATCATCAGTTGTTCAAAGCGGGCGACATCCGCAAGATTTATGAAGCGGTGGCCGCGCTGCCGCCGGACGCGGAACGGACGGAATGGCTGATTGAAAGCCGGATCGAGGTGGGCGAGCCGTGGTTTCGCGTCAAAAATGCTGCCGGAAAAATCAATGCGGCCTCGAAAATTACGCTACTGGCGCGGCGCGGCGATTACGGCTATTTCCGGCTTGAGCCGCTGACCGGCAAGCAGCATCAATTGCGCGCGCATCTGCTGCTGATTGGCTCGCATATTCTGCATGACCGGTGTTATCCCGAATTGCAGCCGAAACAGCCAGATGATCCGAATCGGCCGCTGCAATTATTGGCGAAATCGCTGCAATTTATTGACCCGATCAGCGGCGAAGCAATGGCGTTTGAATCGTCTCGACGCCTGTTATGGCCGATAAACGGCGCATCATAATTTCCATGAGTCAAGAATGCAATCTGTAATTTCCTCAAAAATTTTTTCGAGAGAAGCAGCCCGCCGGTTGCGGTGTGTTTATGATGGGGAAACGTTGAAAGTTTACGCGCCTTCTGACAACGATTGCAAATGCGTTCGCAGTTTTTCCAAGGTCTCAATTTCGCCTTCCCATTCGAGAAGTTCCATATCGTCAACCTGCCCGTATAATCGGTCTCGATCCAAAACGCGATAGGCGCGTTCAAAAGCGTCTAATTTTTTCTGCGTCCGCAACATCAGCCGTTTCAGCAATTGCTGCTCCACGTACAGCGCATGACGTATGCTCCGCCCTGTCCAGATATTATCCGATTCAATAATAAAACGAGTCATAGAAATCTTTTCTCCTGATGCGCAAAATCTTTGACAAAAGCGCATGATTTTTTAAAATAACCGATGGCATTTGAATTTTCGTCTTATGCGGATGGTTTTGTCAAGTAAATCATGAAAATAAGCGAGGAGAAAATATGTCGAAAACAGTATTAGTGCCGATTGCGGATGGGACGGAAGAGATCGAGGCGGTGTGCCTTATTGACATGCTGCGCCGCGCGGGAGCGCAGGTCACGGTAGCGTCGGTGATGCCGCATGCGCAGGTGAAAGCGGCGCGAGGCACGCATCTCGTGGCGGACGCGCTGCTGACCGGCTGCGCGAATCAGACATTCGACGCGATTGCGCTGCCGGGCGGCATGCCGGGCGCAGAACATTTGCGCGACTGCGCGCCGTTGACGGCCATGTTGAAAAAACAGAAAGAGGCCGGGCGCATTTACGCCGCGATTTGCGCGTCTCCAGCGGTCGTGTTCGAGCATCACGGCTTGTTGAAAGGGAAAAAGGCGACCTGTTATCCGTCCATGTCCGATCAACTGCGCGATGCGTCTGCCGCCGGTCAGCGCGTGGTTACGGACGGGAATTGCATCACGAGCCAAGGCCCGGCGACGGCTATTGAGTTTACGCTTGCCATCATTTCCGCCCTGTTCGGCGCGGATAAGGCGAAAAAAGTCGCTGATTCAATGCTGGTATAAATATAACGCAGCCGGGGCGTTTAGGCCACGTCCCGGCTCTCGGCGTCACTGCTTATAATTTGCTATACATCCGGCGATTGGCGATGACGTTGAGGAGTTCGGGGAGCGCCTGCTCCGCCGCTTTTTGGCCTGCGTTGATAATCCCGTCGGCTTTGGCGAAGTCGCTCCAACTGTAGCCGATGAGTTCTGGCGCAATCGTGATGTCGGCGATCATAGCTTTGGCGGTGCTGATTTCATATTGCAGATTTTGAAACGAGCGCAAAATAATATCCACGATTTTCAAATTTTCCGCATATCCGACTAAATTCTGGTACGCCATCGGCGGCGGCGAATAACTCGGCGTCAACGGCGCGAAACCGTTCACGCCAACAAGAATATCCGCGCCCATTTCCAGCAGATCGCTGATCGGCACGGGGTTGATGTTCGAGCCGTCCACCAAGAATTTTTCCCCATATTTCACCGGTGGGAAAATGCCCGGCATCGCAATGCTCGCTTCCAAGCCGCTCAAGAGGTTGCCCGAATTGAGCGCGAGTTTTTGGCCGACGTCCAGCGTCATGGTGATGACGCGCAGAGGGATTTTCAGGTGATGAAACGTGAGCTTTTCGGGCAGATGTTCGGCGAGCAGTTTTATGATGCGGCGCTGCCCAAGCAAACCACCCTGAAACGGGTTGAAATCGCGCAGCGACACTAACGGCAGATGACGCTTGAAATCAAGCGCGACGTTTTCAATCTCCGCAATGCTCATGCCGAAGGCGTATAACGCCCCAATAATCGCGCCCGCGTTGCTTCCGGCAATCATGTCAATCGGAATATGCTGCTCTTCGAGGACTTTCAACACGCCGATATGCGAGAGGCAGCGAGCCGCCATGCCGCCTAACGCCAAGCCAATGCGCATATCCGCGACATGCCGCGCAATTCGATCAATCATGTCGCTTTCGTCGCTAGTTGGGGAGGCGTTGATGATGATCTCGCCGCGCTCGTAAAAATGCTGTTCCACGACCCGCCCAGGCGGGAGAATCAAGGGCGCGGCTTCGGTTAGATGCGCATCCGTCTGCGGCGCGTCGGGGGAAAAATAATAGACCGGAATCATGTCCTGATGGTCGAAAATCCCCATCGGCGGCTCGTCTCCAATCGGCGAAAGCAGCACGACTTTATCCGATAAATCAAGGGCTTCAAACGTGTTATTGCTGAGTTCGGCGGAAGTGTTGATGACGGTGTATTGGAACAGCGTTTTGAGAATGCTCAACACCCCGGCGATTTGCTCGCGGGAGATTTTTCCGGCGCGCAGCAATTCGGGGGAAAGCGATAGGAGATGCATGCCGGTCGCATGGCGCTGCAAGGCTCGCTTGACGCCCTCTTCCGTAATCGCCTCTTCTCCGAGCGAGCTTGAGGAACTGAGTTGCAGAATGTCCGCGATTCCGGTGCCGTTGATGGTCATATCGAGAACCACCACCGGCTGCTGCGTCTGCTTGATGAGGCTGACGGCGAGATTGACCGCGATGAAGGTTTTGGTCGAGATTTTTTTGGGGCTGTACACCGCGACAATTTGGCTTTGTTTCGGCTGCTGGTGAAATAAGCCGAGCGTGCGCCGCCGCAGCCGCCGGTCAAGGACGCGGATAACGTTGTGCATAACCGTCGGATCGCGCTCGACAAGCTCGTAAAAGCTTTGCTGAGAGAGCAGAAGAATTTCGGCGTCAATCACCGATTCCGCCGTCATGCTGCGGGGGTCGTTCGAAAGCACCGCCGATTCTCCGAAAAAATCTCCGGCGTTCAGATACGCTAATGTCTGCGTATGCGCCTCTTCGGTCATCGTGAGTTTGATCTGGCCGGAGAGAATGATATACAGGCAGGTTCCCGGATCGCCTTCGCGGCAGATCTGCGCGCTGCGCGGATAATATTCCTGGCGCAGCGTGGGCAGCATCCGGCGGATTTCAGAGACTTTCACTCCCGAAAATAGCGCGTTTTTCCGCAACTCCGAAATTGAAATCACGTGCTTTGAGCCTCGTTAAGACATGATGAACGCGCGACAGCGCACGGGTTATTGCTTTGAATTAACGCACCGCAAAACGACCCATTTCATCGGCGCCCCGGCGGGCATTTTATCAGGGTTGGCGCGTCCGAACGAGAAGACGCCTTCTGTCCATTCAACCATCATTTGCAAGGCTTCCGTTCCTTCCATCCGTTTTTTCGGGCGGCTCGTCGGATCAACCAGAATGATGTGCGTAATCTCGCCGTAGCGGATGTGCATGGACCCGGTCTGTTTCGTCGTCGGGTTGGTGAGCGTCACATAGCCGGACGCATTGACTAAACTCAGCATTTGCAGAATGGACGGCAGATGCTCTTCTTTTAAATTTGCCAGCAGCGTCGTGTTTTTGCGCTTCAACACGCCCACGCTCGATTTAATCAGCCGGTCGAGAATCGAGCGCAGATTATCTAAAAAGACGTTGAGCGATTCGATATTTTTCGGTTCAATCAGATATTCTACGTGGGCTTTATCAAATTCTTCCTGCACGGTTTCGACCTGATCTTCCCGGACAATAAACACCATTGGAATGTCGCTGGTCGTGGTGCTGGCAATTGAGCGGACTTTGCGATGCACTTCCAACGCTTCTTTTATCGCGAAATTGCCCAATTCGACAAACAGCAAATCCGGCAAAAACGCGCCGTTTTCTTCGACTTGATTGATTAAATCCTGCAACGCATCGCTTAAAGAAGGGAGTAAAATCACTTCATGCTCTGCCAATTCCAGGACTTTGGTAATATATTGATGCAGTTCGACGCGAGCATCAATGATCATGATTCTTGCCATGAGATTCCCTCCGTTCACGATGAAACACGCCCGAAAACATGGCGGCGAAACAGCCGCGCGCAGGCGATGTCGTTTGTCAGGCTATTCTTCGAGAATGACTTTGATTTTTTTGACAAGCTGCGCAATGCAGGATTTCATATCCTGATCTTTGCGGACGTAATCGCGTGCGCCGGAAAGCTCCACCGCCCGCTTGATTTCTTCTTCCGGTTTGGCGGAAAAAATGACGATGGGGATATTTTCCGTTTCATCCATCCCGCTCAACATAATCCCTAAATCCTCGCCTTCCAGCGCCGGAAGATTGAGATCGAGAATAATCAAATCCGGTTTCGTGTCCATTTGCAGAATTTGAATATGGCCGGATTCCGCGTCTTCCGCAAAAATAATGTTAAAGCCGTGTTTTTTTAATTCTTTCGATAAGATAGCGCGGGCAAACTGGCTATCCTCGACGACCACGAGAGTCTTAGGCATACCATTCTCCTCTTCTCTGTGATGTGTTAATCCATAACGAAATGCGTCGTGCGACACTTCGTCATTCCATCGTACAGGCTCTTTTCAAAAAGGTCAACTGAAAATGCGAAGATTTTTCATCAAATCTCACGGTAATTGCTCTAACTCCTGTAAATATTTGAGCGCGACGGCATCAGACGGCGCGATGCGGAGATAGTGCTTCAAGAGTTGCATGGCCTCCTCTTTTTGCTCCGGTTTCCGCATTTGATTATATTGGACGCGCAGAATTAACGCAAGGTTAAAAAACATGAAATCTTGCGCATCCAGACGAATCGCTTCACGCAACACGGTTTCCGATTCTGCGATTTGCCGGAGTTCCGCGAGAGCGACGCCGAGATTATTCGTCGCGTATTTATTGCCCGGCTCGGCCTCAAGCACTTGGCGATACGCGTCAACTGCCTGCTGCAAGGTTTGATAATCCGGCTGGCCGCGCAGCAATTGCAAATGCTCCAATTCCAGCATCCCCGGATAGGCCAGCAGAAAATCCGTCCCTTGACTGCTATCCCAATATTTCAGATGCCGCGCCACGCCAAGCCCGATGCGAGCCGTGCGGCTCTGCGGGAACAGCGATAAAATAGATTCAAACACCAAGGCGGCTTCCTCATAATTCCCGTCATCAAGGGCTTTGCGCCCCGAAGGAAACAACTTGCTGACTTCAATTGCTTTTAAGCGAAAAAGTTCCAATTGTTCGACGCGCGCCGCCAGCGTGGGATGCGTTGAGATCTGTTCGGCGTTCGCTGTCGTTCCTGTGTTTTCCAATTCAAATTCCTCGCCGAATTGCTCGCGCAGGCGCGTCAGCACATTCATGGAGGCCGCGTAGCGATACCCGGCGCGCAAGGCGTATAACGCGCCGAATTGATCCGCTTCCATTTCTTTGACCTGCCGGACTTTCATGATGTACGGCAACAGAATATTCTGCAATTCGTCGGCATCGGCCGCCTGCGGCTCGGCGTGCGCGTTTTGAGAATGTTGGAGCAGTTGCCGGACGTGCGCGACCTGCTGGCCGTCTTGCAGCTTATAATCGGCGTAATGGCGCAGGGCGGAATGCGCGATTTCATGCCCAAGAATGAACGCGATGTCGCTGTCATCGTGGCAGACCGCGTTCAGCAAATTCCGCGTGATAAGCACGTAGCCGCCGGGCAGCGAAATCGCTTGCGGCTCAATGGCGCCGTCAATCACGTAAAATGCGTAATTCAATTGCGGCCGATCCGAATAGCGGGCGAGATCGAGGCCGATCTTCGTGAGCGTTTCGTCTTGCGCGACGGTCACTCCGGCATCCACAAGCGCGCGTTGCAGGCTGGAAAAAGCGAGTTTCCCGGCGATGCGCTCTTCGATTTCGCTCAACACCAACGAATGCAAGGCGTCTTCCTGCGCCTGAACGCCCGCCGCCATGCCGATGAACAGGCCGAGCGCCACGATAAATCCCCAATATTTCATACGCAACCCCTTTTATTTCCAATCTCCGATTAACTCAAATGACGCCCAAAAAAACGGATGAATCAACGGCACTTCTTTCTGTTTCCGCCTGCCAAGCTGCAATGACGAGCGCATCACGGCCATTCTGGCATATTGCAGGGCTTTCACCTTGCCCACTTCCGGGAGTTTGCGGTAAAACGCGCTCATCAACTGCTGCGTCGCGCTGTCGTTGACGCGCCAAAGGCTCGCTAATACGGTCGGCGTTCCCGCGTACATGAAGGCGCGAATGAATCCGACGAGTTCATCGCCGGACAGCAGCGCGTCCGCGTCGCCCGCGCTCACTTGCTGCGGCAGCAGCGTCTCGCAGCCGCTGAGCGTCACCAACGTCGCCGCAAGCCGCAAGCCGAAAATTTCTCGCGCATAGAGCGCGCTTGAAAAAAAATCCACGTGCGAAAAAAGCGGATGCTGCTTATCAAATACGCCGTGCAGGGCTAAATGAATGACATCATATCGCCCGGCATCCTGAAACAGCCGGTCTTTCGTGGCCTGTTCGCCGGTGTAAACAGTTGAAACTGGAAAATATTCCTGCAACGCGCGCATTTCCCCGGCCGCGCCGGGCAAATTCTCGGAAGCATTGCCGATGCCCAATACGGCGGGATGCGCATGAAATCCGGCGTCCGGCGTCCGGCTCTCCGTCCGTTCGCGCACCATCGGCAGCATGCAGAGCGACGGCAGCGAAAACATCGCGTAGCGTTCACTCAAAAATGTCATTTGCTCGACATCCGGCGCAACCAATGCGCCAAACGGCACGAAATGCAGGACGTGATACGGCACGATGCCGATGATTTTTTTCCCCGCAAGATGCGGCTCGACCGGCGTAATTGCCCATGAATGTAACGCTCGGAGCGGCTGCGCGATGTTCAGCGATTCGTACTCCGACAACTCGCGCCGGAAACGCAGCACCGTTTCAATGATTTGCTCCGCGCCGACGGGATATTCGACCGCCTCCACCGCTTGCGGCGTAATTACCCAAATGTACAGCGTTGTGTCGTCGAAAAAATATTCCAGCACCGTCATGTCGGGTTCTAACAGCGACACGGCTTTTTCCATCAATCCGCGCATGTCTTCGGCGTCAACAATTTTCAACCGATAATATTCAGGATACGTTAATTTAATATGCAGCAGCAGTTGTTCGTAAGCTTCTTTCGCCTGATGCAATTCTTGAGCAAGCTCGTCGTATTGCGCCGATTCTCCCATGATTCCGCCAGAAATCCGCTCGCTCAAATAGCGGATTTTCGCGGTCAA
>CAZCGG010000026.1:13361-15414 GCA_964498135.1 uncultured Candidatus Moduliflexus sp. | reverse complement strand
ACCGCTTCGAGTTCCCCCATTTTCGAGCCGATCTGCTGATACAGTTGGCGCGCGTGGGAACAGGCGGCGACGGCGGCGGCGAATTGGCGCTGCCGCAAATAAAGCGCGCCGAGTTTCGCGTAAATGTTCGCCTGCGCAAACTCCGATTGTTGGGCGACCGCGAGGGTCAACGCCTCGCGCAGATAGGCGTCCGCTTCCGCGAAATTCGCGTGTTTAATGGCAAGCGAGGCCAAATTGACCAGCGCAATCGAAATTTGCATCGGCGAGCCGCCCTGACGCTTGGCGTCGAGCGATTCGCGCAGATATTGCGACGCTTGCTCATAATCGCCGAGTTCTTCGTACAGCGCGCCGATATTGCCTAACGCGACGGACGCGCCGGATTGATCGCGGCGGCTGCGATAGATGGCGAGCGCCTGATACGAAAGCGTCAACGCCTGCTGGAAATCGCCTAAATTTTTGTGCGCCGTGCCGATATTGAGCAGCGTGTTGGCTTTGCGCCGCTCATCCGCCAAGCCTTCTTTCATGGAAAGCGAATCGTTCAGCGCGGTCAGCGCTTGCCGCGAATCGCCGAAATACAGCAGCAATTGCCCCAAATCCGCGAGCGTGTACGAGACGCCTTCCTGATTTCCGGCCGCCGTGTAAATGCGCCGCGCGTGTTCGAATTGCGCCTTGGAGTCTTCCAAACGGCCAAGCTCGCCATAGACGATGCCGAGATTCGTCAGCACCTGCGCGAGGCCATCCTGATCGTCAATCTGTGTCAGCAACGCCAACGCCTGCCGCAACACGACAATCGCTTCGGCTAAATGCCCTTGATAGCGGTACACAACGCCGATCCGGCGCAGCGCTTTGGCTTGATTCGCCGCGTCGCCTAATTCGGCGTACATGTCGGCAGCCATTTTTTGCAGGCGCAGGGAATCATCTTCATCGCCTTGCTTGCGCCGCATGACGGCGAGCTCGCTGAGCGCGTCCGCTTCGATCCGCCGATGCTTTTCTTGCCGGGCGGCGGCGAGGGCGCGTTCATAGGCCGCCGCCGCGTCATCGTATTTTCCGGCCTCCGCGAGTTGATTGGCTTCGCGCAGCGCCGCGTCCGCGTCATGCGCGGCGGCGGCGTTCGGCGCAGCTTGCCCGAATGCCAGACGCTCGCGGCACAAACATGCGCCGCAGCCAATGCCGAAGATCATCCCGATAATAGCCCATTTCATGCGTATTTGCCTACATGTTGCGTTGCGCGCCATGCGCCTCCCTGCCGTTTCGCATCCTGTTACCACATCTTGCATCTCTGTATGCCTGTTGTCAACACTTTTTCACGATTAGTTACCGAAAGTGGATTTCCCCAAGAAATTTTTTGACTTGACAGAAGGACGCGCGCCGCCAATATGACAAATGCGCTTGCGACGGCGGCGGCGTATCATCGCCGGAAAATGACATTTCCGCGCATTCGAAATGCCTGAAAATGAGCGCAAGGCAAGATTTTTTCCAAAAACTCCAAACCTTTTCGCGGCGGCGGTTGACTTATTATGCGAACGGTTCAGTATGTTACATTTTTTTCTTTCGCCCCTCAAAGGGCGGCGGGTACGGAAATTTCGTTGTTTGAAAAGGAGGAGAACATCTCTATGAAATACGCGCAAAAAATGCTTGTGGGAATCGGCATCATGTTATTGTTTTCGTCAACCTGCATGGCGGAATGGGCGACGAACGACACCTTTCCGTTGATTGGCGATCCGAACGCGAAAAAAGGAGGGACGTTCACGTATGCGACCACGACGTATCCGGCGACATTCCGCACGCACGGCCCCAGCGCGAACACGGTCTTCAACACGCTGATGTCCGGCTTGGTCTATCAATCGCTCGTCACCATTCATCCGAACACGCTGGAATTTATTCCGAGTTTAGCCGAAGCATGGGAAATTCAGGCCGATAATAAAACGTTCCTCTTTCGGCTGAATCCGCAGGCGAAATGGGCGGACGGGCAGCCCGTGACGCCGGAAGATGTCGTGTTTTCCTATGAATTGATTATTGACGAGAAGACGAAAGACCCGTATTCGGCGGATTT
>CAZCGG010000026.1:0-13261 GCA_964498135.1 uncultured Candidatus Moduliflexus sp. | reverse complement strand
GGGTGGATTCAAAAGCGGAAAGTCTTCACCGCGCAGCCCAACGGCGTGTATGGCCTGGCCCTGAACATGCGCCGCCCGCCGTTCGATGACGCGCGCGTCCGCAAGGCGCTCGCTTATTTGTATAATCGCCCGGTCTTCATGGACAAGCTTTTTTTCCATGAATATGAAAACATGTATTCCTATTTCCCCGGCTCGCCTTACGAAAATCCGAAGAATGAGAAAATCGGCTACGATCCGCAGCAGGCGCAGGCGTTGTTAGCCGAAGCGGGCTGGAAAGAGCGGAATGCGCAGGGCCTTTTGATGAAAGACAGCCAGCCGTTTTCCATCACGCTGCTGTATGGCGATAAAGCCAGCGAACGGCATCTGACGATTTATCAAGAAGACCTGTTGAAAGCCGGAATTGACCTGAAATTGAAACTGCTCGATTATTCAGCCATGTATAAATTGATTGACGAGCGGAATTTCGAGATGGCGAATATGGCGTGGAATTCTTTGATCTTCCCCAACCCTGAATCAAGTTATCATTCCAAATACGCCGACATGGAGCAAACCAATAACATCAACGGCATAAAAATTCCGCGCGTTGACGAAATTCTTGACAAATATCCCCTGATGTTCGATATTAAGGAACGCATTGCCGCCCTTCAGGAATTAGACGGGCTGATCTATAACGAATATCCTTACATTCTCAACTGGTTTGCCCCGTTTACGAGGGTGTTGTATTGGAACAGATTTGGGATGCCGGAATCTTGTTTTACTCGTTTCGGCAATTATGATGACGCGCTCATGCTTTGGTGGCATGACGCAGAGAAAAACGCGCAGCTTGCGCAGGCCATGAACGCCAAAACCGCCCTGCCTATCGGTGAAACCGACGTGCGGTATTGGGAAGAACATCAGTAATTGAACCCCACTGGGGGCGGCGCGGGACGATTTCGCATGAGAGCCTATTTCATTCGACGGTTGTTGCTGATTATGCCGACATTTCTCGGCATTACGCTGGTCAGTTTCATCATCATGCACATCGTCCCCGGCGGCCCGATTGAGCAAGCGATCCGCCAGATTCGGATGGGCGGAAGGCTCGGCGAAGGCGGCACGGGCGGCGGGTTCATGAGTTCCGAACTGACGAACGACGCCATTGAGCAGATGCGGAAAGATTACGGCTTTGACAAACCCGTAATTTTTCGCTACGGTCAATGGCTCTGGAATATTCTGCGCCTTGATCTCGGCACATCGTATCTCTACGGCGATCCAGTCTGGGATGTCATCAAGTCGCGCCTGCCGATTTCCCTCTATTTCGGCATCATCGGCTTCGTGCTGACCTACGCGGTCTGCATTCCGCTTGGCGTGATGAAAGCGGTTTGGCATAACACTCTATTCGACACGCTGACAAGCATTATCGTCTTCATCGGCTATGCGCTGCCGGAATTTGCCGTCGGCCTCGCCCTGCTCGTCTTTTTGGGCGGCGGCAGTTTCTGGAATCTCTTTCCGTTAGGGGAATTTGTCTCCGCGAATTTTTCAGAATTATCGTTCTTCGCCAAAGTCCTCGACCTGCTGCATCATACCGTCCTGCCCGTGTTTTGCTACATGATTGCGTCGTTTGCGACGATGACGATTCTCATGAAAAATTCCCTGCTGGAGCAGTTGAATCAAGATTACGTGCTGACGGCGTTTGCGAAAGGCGCGACGACCCGCGCCGTCATTTATAAACATGCGCTGCGCAATTCGCTCATCCCGTTAGCCGCCGGATTCGGGCATTTTCTCTCCATTTTGCTCGCCGGTTCGTTCATGATTGAAAAAGTCTTCAATATTGACGGCATGGGGCTGCTCGGCTATACCGCCGTCGTTGAGCGCGATTATCCGGTCGCGCTCGGCATTTTGGTCATTTCAAGCCTCTTGAGCTTGTTGGGCAACATCCTGTCAGATGTCTGCTACGTCCTGATTGATCCGCGCATTGATTTTCGGTGAGTTTCCGAATCTGTCAGACACGTTCGAACGCGTCTGACAGATTTCTTTAAACCATGTCCGACCTTTCGCAAAAACGCGTTCGGAAATTCAAAAGCATCAGGCGGGGCTACTACTCGCTGGCGGTGATTTTCTGCCTCTACGCCGCGTCGTTCGGCCTCGAATTTCTTGCCAATAATAAGCCGATCTTCGTCCGGTATCAGGGGCGATGGTATTTCCCGACGTTCACCTTTTTTCCCGAAAAAACCTTCGGCGGAGTCAACGATGCCGAGCCGGATTATCGGGAATTGCGGCGGCGCTTCAAAAAGGCGGGCGAAGGGAATTTCGTTCTGATGCCGCCACTGCCGTACAGCCCGACGGAATCGCTGCGGGATTTGCCCGGAACGCCGCCGCATCCGCCGACCTGGCAGCATTGGCTCGGCACGGATGATCGCGGGCGCGACGTGTTTGTCCGGCTGCTCTATGGCTTTCGCGTTTCCATGAGCTTCGGCCTGAAAGTGACGACGTTGAGCATGCTCTTCGGCATCTTTATCGGCGGGCTGCAAGGCTATTACGGCGGCTGGTTCGACATTGCCGTGCAGCGATTTATCGAAATCTGGTCAACGATTCCCACACTGTATTTGATTATCATCATCAGCGCGATTTTTGAGCCGGGATATTTCTGGCTTGTGGTGATTCTGACCGCATTTGGCTGGATGGGCATGACGTATTACATTCGCGGCGAAGTCTATCGCGAGAAATCGAAAGATTATGTGCAAGCCGCCAAAGCCATCGGCGCGAGCGATCTGGCGATTATTTTCAGGCAGATTCTTCCCAATGCTTTGATTCCGATTATCACGCTCGCGCCGTTTTCGTTAGTCCGCAACATTTTCGCGCTCACGTCGCTCGATTTTTTGGGCTTCGGCCTCCCTGCGCCGACGCCAAGCTGGGGCGAATTGATGGGGCAGGGCATGGGCAACATTTCGTCGTACTGGCTCTCGCTCTCCCCAATCAGCGCGCTCTTTTTCACGTTGTTGCTCGTGACGTTCATCGGCGAGGCCGTGCGCGAGGCGTTCGATCCGAAGTCGTTGAATTCCTTGATTCGCAATTAAGATAAAATAAAAGACTTCAAAAGTCTTCAAGACTTTTGAAGTCTCACCGTCATTCTGTGAAATTCTGTGCCTCAAACGGACGCTCTCGCAAAGGAGAAAAACCTATGATTATCGGCGTGCCAAAGGAAAGAAAGACGCAAGAATATCGCGTCGGCATCGTCCCGTCCGGCGTCATGGAATTGGCGCGGAACGGGCATCGCGTGTTGATTGAAGATGGCGCGGGCGTGGCAAGCGGCATCACGAATGAAGAATTTGAGCGCGTCGGCGCAACAATTGCCGACGCTGCCGCGATTTACGCGCGGGCTGACATGATTATGAAAGTCAAAGAGCCGCAGCCGTCGGAATACGGCTTGCTGCGCGAAGGCCAGATTCTCTATACGTATCTGCATCTTGCGCCGGATCCGAAGCAGACCGCCGCGCTGCTTGAGCGCAAAGTGATCGGCGTAGCCTACGAAACGATTCAACTTGCGGACGGCTCGCTGCCGCTTTTGACGCCGATGAGCGAAGTCGCAGGCCGCATGGCCGTGCAAGTCGGCGCGAAATGCCTTGAAAAAGAGCTTGGCGGCTCTGGCATCCTGCTTGGCGGCGTTCCTGGCGTGGAACGGGCGACGGTCACGATTCTCGGCGGCGGCGTGGTGGGCATGAATGCCGCAAAAATCGCCGTCGGCATGGGCGCGAACGTCTCTCTGCTCGACGTGAATCTGTCGCGGTTGGCCTATATTGACGACGTTTTCGGCAACACCATCACGACGCTCATGTCGAATTACATCAACATCGAAGCATGCGCGAAACGCTCGGATTTGCTCATCGGCGCGGTGCTGATTCCCGGCGCGAAAGCCCCGAAACTCGTCACCCGCGACATGATCAAACAGATGAAAGAAGGCGCGGTCATCGTGGACGTGGCCGTTGATCAAGGCGGCTGCGTCGAAACCACGCGCCCGACGACGCACGATAACCCGACGTTTTTCGTGGATGGCGTGCTGCATTATTGCGTGGCGAACATGCCCGGCGCGGTGCCGCGTACGTCAACGTTTGCGCTGACGAACGCGACGCTGCCGTATGCCCGCCTGCTCGCGGAACACGGCGTCTCTCGCGCCAGCCTGCGCAACGCCGCTCTCGCCAAGGGCGTGAACGTGTACAAAGGCCGCGTCACCTATCAGGCGGTCGCCGAGGCGTTGGGATATGAATATGCCCCAATCACGGCGCTGTTGGAATGATGCCCATGTCGGAACTTGTCATGCCAGCCGGGACGCTGGAAAAATTGCAATTCGCCTGCGCGTATGGCGCGGACGCGGTGTATGCGGGGATGCCGAAATTCTCGCTCCGCGCCAGAACCAACAGCTTTACTGAAGCCGAGCTTGCCGAAGGCATCCGCTATGCGCATGAGCGCGGCGTCAAATTTTTTCTTACGCTGAATATTTTCGCCCGCAACCGCCGGATTGAGGGAGCGCTCGCCGCGCTGCGCTCGCTGCTGCCGCTTCAGCCCGACGCCGTGATTCTCTCGGATCCCGGCCTCGTCATGCTAATTCGGCGCGAACATCCCGACCTCGAATTGCACCTTTCCACGCAGGCCAACACGATGAATTGGGCTGCCGCGCAATTCTGGCAGGCGCAGGGCATTCGGCGCGTCATTCTGCCGCGCGAGCTTTCCATCCCGGAAATTGCCGAAATTCATGCGCGCGCGCCGGAAATCGAGCTTGAAGCCTTCGCGCATGGCGCGATGTGCGTGTCGTATTCCGGGCGCTGCCTGCTTTCAAGCTATTTGACGCACCGCGACGCCAATCTCGGCGTCTGCGCGAACGCTTGCCGGTGGCAATACCGCTTGCACGATGGGCGCGGCGCGTATGCTCTCGAAGAAGCCGAGCGTCCGGGCGAGTTCTTTCCCATCGAAGAGGACGAACACGGCGCGTATATTTTGAACTCGAAAGACCTCTGCGCGATTGAGTATTTGCGGCAGCTTGACGAGGCGGGCGTGACGGCGTTCAAAATCGAAGGCCGCACCAAATCGGTCTATTATTTGGCGCATGTCGGGCGGGCGTACCGGCGCGGCATTGATGCGATGCGGCGCGGCCAGCCGCCGGACGCGCAGGCGTTCGAGGATATTGCGGCGACCGCGAGCCGCGAGATGATGCCCGGCTTTCTAATTGATTTGCCGGATGAAGCGCGGCAGAATTACGCGCGCGGCTTTTCGGCGTATTCGAAATATCAATTCGGCGGCGTGGCGCGGGAATATCTTTCAGAAAAGCGGCTGGTCAAGGTTGATGTCAGAAACCGGCTTGCGGTCGGCATGATGCTTGAATTTATTTCGCCGGAAGGCGATGTTCGGCAAGAGCTTCGCGCCATGTTCGCGCTGGACGGCTCGCCCATTACTGAGGCGCACGGCGGCGGAACGCGCGTCTTGATTGCGGTGGAACAGACGATTCCGCCCTTTGCGCTGCTGCGCCTCGCGTTGAGCAACGACGGTTCTTAACGCGAGGCAGTCGGCGTCTGCCCCGTGCCGAAACCAGTATATTGGCGCAATTCCGGCGGACGGAAGCCTAAAATAATATCCTCGTTTGGGATGCCCGCTTCGACCAAATCCGTCGCCACGCCGTCTTCCGTGCCATCATATTGCACCCAAACGCGATTATCTAACATGTCAATATGAATCACCGCGCCATGCACGTATTCATCCTTATTCCAACCGAGTTGAAACAGCGCATAACTTCCATGCTCATCATCAAACGCCACGCGGGAAGTGATGTGTCCATAGGCAGGCGTATAGCGGGCATATTCGGATAAAATGCGCTTGATTGCCGTTTGATACATCAATCGGGTATCCATTGATTTTTTGGTAGTGGTAAAATCGTGTTGATCTCAGTGGGACAGACATTCTTGTCTGTCCCATGAACAGGCAGGAATGCCTGTTCCACCATCAACTCAAAATTACCACGACCAAACTTCGTTTCTCACGACCTCGATTTATTCTCCCAAAACATCGCTGATTTGCTGGCGCACTTTTTCGGTCAATTCTTCATACGACAAGCTTCCCGGATGAACCGGCGGCAGAAATTCCACGCTGATTTCCTGCCGGAATTTGGGCAGCACCTTGCCGACCGGCATCGCCTCATACGCCCCTTGCAGCGCGACCGGCATAATCGGCACGTTCAATTCGCGGCTCAAAATCGCAAACGCTTTTTTGAATTCCGTCATTTGCCCGTCGCGACTGCGCGAGCCTTCCGGGAAAATCACCAAATTTTTGCCGCTTCGCAGCGCGGCGGCCATCGTTTGCAGCGAGTGCTTCAATTGCCGCCCCATGTCAATGATAATCACGTTGTCTTTGGCCGCGAACCACTGCTGCCACCATTTCCGAAAATGCTCCTCTTTGGCGTAAAAATAGGTGCGTTGCAGCAGCTCAACCTTGAAAAAATTGCTGACGACAACGGCGTCAAGATAGCTCTGGTGATTGACGACGAAAATCACCGGCGATTTCGGCAGACGCGCAAGATGGTCGAGGCCGCGGCCGCGCAGGCTGAAATAGCCGCGCACGAACACATTCAGAATGCGGCTGCCGACGACGTGAAACAGCGAGCTTGTCGGCAGCGTGACCTGCGCATTTTCATGCAGCAGTTGATGCCAATTGATGCCGTCGTCAACCATTTTGACCTTCTTTTCCGCGATGTGCGCGGCAATTTGCTCGACAGACAGATGGCGAAACCCCTCTTCATCCTGAATTTGCACGCCGAACGTGGACTCCAAAAAGGTCAGCAGGCTGATTTTATCGAGCGAATCAAGGCCGAGATCCATTTCGAGCAGATCGCCGGGCGCGACCGCTTTGCCGGTCTGATTTTTCAGGAACGCGGCAATCATCTTATATTCGGGCGAATCCGGCTCAGCTTGCGGCGCGCTCGCGGGCGCGGCGCTTTTCGTCAACTCGGGAAGTTGAAACCGCTTGATTTTGCCTAAGCGCGTTTTGGGAAGCTCGTTCGCGGTCAGCGTGAACTTGCTGATGCGTTTCGGCGGCGAAACGCGCTGATTATAGGCGTCAATCACGAGCCAGCGCATGTCGTCGTAAAACGCCTGCGTTCCGCGCTGCTGCAATTGCTGAAGATCGGGATAAATCACCGCTTGCAGGACGTTTTCGTGCATGAAGACGCCGATTTCTTTGACGAGCGGCGACTCTTTGAGAATTGAGGCTTCAATCTCTTCCGGGTTGATGTTTTTGCCGCTCGGCAGCACGATAATGTCCTTTTTGCGCCCGGTGACGAACAGGTAGCCATCCGCGTCAATATGCCCCAAATCGCCTGTGTGCAGCCAGCCGTCCTGCATCACCGCCGCCGTTTCTTCAGGGCGATTGTAATAGCCTTGCATGATGTTGCGGCCTTTGGCGAGAATTTCGCCGTCCACGATTTTCACGTCGTTGCAGGGCAGCGGATGCCCGCTTGAGCCGATGCGCAGCGTTCCGGGACGGGTAAAGGCGATCATCGGCGCGGCTTCGGTCATGCCGTAGCCGATCAGCACGTCAAAGCCGAGCGTGTGGAAATCCCGCGCCACCTCGTCCTCAATCGCCGCGCCGCCGCTGATGAGAAAACAAATCTTGCCGCCGAATTTTTGATGCACGGCATTGAAGAGGCGCCGCGACAAGGCGGGCGAATTCGCAAATTCGGCGAACCGGAACAGCAGCCGCGCCACCGCGCTGGCCTGAATTTTCTCGCGGATGCCTTTGCGAAGCAGGTTGTAAAAGCGCGGGACGCCGGTAATCAAGGTGACGCCGTGCGTTTGCAGCGTTTCGCGGATGTCGTCCGCCGCCATAGACGGCGAAAAGACGCACGTTGCGCCGACATACAACGGAATAATAATCGAGCCGAGCAGCGGATACACATGATGCAATGGCAGAAAGACCAGCGCCCGTTGTTCCGCCGAATAAATCTTGGAATCGCGCGACACGCCGTCCGCGTTCGCCATGAGGTTGCCAAACGACAGCATCGCCCCTTTCGGGCTGCCGGTCGTGCCGGAGGTATAGATAATCAAGGCAGTGTCGGCGTCGGCGCGTTCCAATGGCGCGAAATCGCGCTTGGCGTCCGGCATGATCGTGTTAATGTCTTCGAACACAATCACCTTCAGCGCGTAGGAAAGAGAGGCCGCCGCCGCGCGCAAATCCTGCGCTCGTTCCCGCGAACAAAAGACGACTTCCGGCTTACAATCCTCAAGAATGTAGGCCGTTTCTTCCGGCGTGGACATGAAATCAATCGGGACTGCGGCGCTGTGATTGCGCCATGCCGCGTAGAGCGCATAAACCCATTCCAGCCGGTTTTCTGAATAAATTGCCGCTTTCTGGCACGAGACATCTTGAAACAGCGGGGCATACGCCTGAACATGCGCGAAAAGCTGAGCGTAGCTGATCGCCTGCTGTTTGGTAATCAGCGCGCTTTTTTCATAATATTGCAGACATTTCATGGTATTCTCTGATCTGGGAGCGCGTTCCTGCGAACGCCCTTGCAATCAGCCATAGTGATCGTTGTCATTCGCGCACAGGCGGATATCCCGCCTGATTTATCGCGGAGCGAGCATGTTTGCCCTGCTCTGTCTCTATGCGGTTGACACGTGAACAAGTCAACAGAAAACACGAATTTTCTGTGATTTTCTCCAGAGAACGAGGCCGGTCATGCGCAATCGCGTCTTTTAATCGAGAGTAAAAGACTTGACAGAATGCAGGGGATGGCATCTTATGGTAATGATTGCTGGGTTATATTTCAGCAGAATATCGGCGCGTATATCATTCAGGACTTACGCACCCCACCCCTCCCCTCAATCAGGGGAGGGAGACCACAGAAAAATCGTTCCCATCCCCTGATTGAGGGGAGGGGTGGGGTGCGTAAGTCCTATCATTTTTTTCTCGGAAAGAGACGGATCAGGCCGAACCACAATGGGAAAAAGAAGATACCTCGTTCTGAAATCGCTCATTATCGGACTGTTCTCTGGCGCGATTGCCGTCGCGTTTCGCTTGGCGTTGGAACACGCTGAAATCATAAGAAACGCGGTTTTGACCTATTTCAAACAGACGGCTTGGTTTCTTTCGCCGCTTGTGTTTTCATTGACGCTCTTTTTCATGATCTATTGCGTCAAGACGCTTGCTCCTGAAGCCGGTGGCAGCGGCATTCCGCATTTGAAAGGAGTCTTGCGAGGCGTGTTTGATTTTCGCGCGCTGCGGGTGCTGGTGGTGAAATTTTTGGGGGGAACGGTGGGGATCGGCGCAGGCTTGGCCTTGGGGCGTGAAGGCCCGACCGTCCAGATGGGAGGGGCGGTCGGGTTTTTATGCGCGCATCTATTTTCTTCCCACGCCGCCGAACAAAAAATTTTAACCTGCGCCGGGGCCGGAGCGGGCTTGGCTGCGGCATTTAACGCCCCGTTTGCCGGAGTGTTGTTTGTTTTAGAGGAACTCCGGGGGGATTTTGACCGTTATACGCTTTTAGCGACGTTTACCTCAACGATTGCCGCCAATATTATTTGCCGCATGGTTTTCGGGCAAGCGCCGATTTTTTCATTGAATTTGGTCGAATTTTCGCGCGTTTCGCTGCTGTTTGGGTGCGTGTTTTTAGGGCTTTTCCTTGGCGTCGGCGGATTATGCTTCAATCTCGTCTTAATGAAAAGCGTCCGCGCCCTTTCAGCATATAAACAGATCATTGGGATTGCTTTGGGAATCGCTTTTGGCGTCATCGGCTTATATTTCCCTGAATTGCTTGGCTCTGGAAACGCGCTCATGCAGCGAATTTTTCATGATGAATTTTCTATGCAGGCGTTGGCGGCGATTTTTTTTCTCCGGTTCATGTTCACCATGCTCAGTTATAATTCAGGCTCTCCCGGCGGAATTTTCGCGCCGTTATTATTGCTTGGCGGAACGTTAGGCGTGATTGGAGGAAAAATCATCAGTTTGTATCAACCGTTTGACGTGACGATTGCCCTTGTGTTAGGCATGGCGGGGTTCTTTTCCGCCATCGTGCGCAGCCCCGTGACCGGCATCATGTTAATTCTTGAAATGACGAATCAATTTTATCTGCTCTTTCCGTTGCTCGTCGTCTCAATTGTCGCCTATGCTGTTCCAGAATGGTTTTCAAACAAACCGATTTACGAAGATCTGCTGCTGTGTGAAATTCAAAAAAAATTTCACAACCGTCAACATGTTGAACAGCGCGCACACGGAAAGGAGGTGTAACGATTTTATCGAGATGAATTGCCGAAAGACAAGATAGTCGGTTGAAACGGTATGACATTCATTCACAAACTCAGGAGGAGATGGATTATGGGAGTGTTTAAATTTCTCAAAAATACAGGCGCGGCGATTTTAGGGACGGATTCGCATAAAGCGGACACGATTAAAAATTACATCATCGAAGTGTTGGCGCGGCAGAAGCATGAAATCAAGAATCTGACCGTCGCGTATGATGATGGCTTGACGACGCTGTGCGGCGAATGCGATACGATGAAGATCAAAGAAAAAGCCATTTTAATCGCGGGCAATATCGAGGACGTTGACCGGGTGAACGCGGATGGCCTGACCGCTCCGGCGCCAGTCGCGCAAACGCCTGCCCCGACGCCGCCCCCCGCGCAAGCGCCGACAGAAAGCCGTTCGGTTGCGCCGACCGCCGCGCCAACGGTCGCCCCAACGACTGTGCCGACCGCCGCTCCGACGGCTGCGCCAACGGAAGCCCCCGTGACGCAGCAGGGAGAAGAAAGCCAATTTTACACGATTCAACGCGGCGATACGCTCTCGAAAATTGCCAAACAATTTTACGGCAACGCCAATAAATACATGTACATCGTTGAAGAAAACACCGGCGTCATTCAAGACCCTGATAAAATTTATGCCGGTCAGGTGATTCGGATTCCCCCGTTGAAAGGCTGAATTCTTCAGCAGTTCCATTCAGACGCTCAGTTTCGTCGAGAAACTGAGCGTCTCAGATGAAGGATGCCTGACGCCGCTATGGAACACCAAATCCTTGAACGCCCTGTATTAGCGGTTGATGTGGTGCTGTTCGCCATTGAGCGGGCGCAATTGCAAGCGTTGCTGCTCCGGCGCCAAGAAGAGCCATTTCGGGACGCCGCCGCGCTGCCGGGCGTGGCGGTGCGGAGTGATGAAACGCTCGAAACCGCCGCAAAGCGGGCGTTGCGCGACAAAGCGCATCTTACCGAAGAGCGCGACGCTATCACGCATCTTGAGCAGCTTGCCGCGTTTGACCGACTGTATCGAGACCCGCGCGGCCGCACGGTCAGCGTCGCCTATTTCGGCCTGCTGCGCAACAAGCCCGCGCAGTGCGCCGATCTGCTCTGGAAACCCGTCCACGACATCACCCCGCATTCGCTGCCGTTTGATCATGCGGAAATCGTTGAAACCGCTGTCATCCGACTGCAAGGGAAACTCCGCTATACGACGATTGCCAAAGGATTTGTCAACGAAACGTTTCGCATAGATGACCTGCAAGACGTGTATGAGGCGATTTTGGGGCGGACGGTAAACCGGGCGAATTTTCGCGCCAAACTGCTGAAAATGCAGATTATCGAGCGGGTGAGCATTCTCACTGACGCTGTCGGCAAATACGGCGGACGGCCGCCGCATCTGTACCGATTCACGCATGACGACATTCAACGTATGACACGCGACTTTTTGTAAAATCCGTCATTTTTTCAAGGGTTCGCGGCAGAACCGTCAGCAGGTTGAACATGCCTGACGGTGTATCCGCCTGATGAAGATGAAACGCAATCACGTTCTTGATGGGTTATTGGGCGCATGCGTGGGAGACGCGCTTGGCGTCCCGGTTGAGTTTACTCCGCGCACCGCGCTGGAGGCTTCTCCCGTGACCGACATGCTGGGGATGCGAACGCCTCATTACCAAGTGACCGGCACGTGGTCTGACGACAGTTCGCTGATGTTTTGTTTAGCGGAAAGCTTGTGTCACGGGTTTGATCTGCGTGATATTGCCGACCGGATCTGCCGATGGTATCATGAAAATTACTGGACGCCGCACGGGAACGTGTTCGATGTCGGCGGAACGACCCGCATGGCGATTCTCCGCTTAAAACAAGGGATTGAACCGACAAAAGCCGGGGCGACCGGCGAAAACGACAATGGCAATGGCTCGTTAATGCGGATATTGCCGTTGGCGTATTATCTCCAAAAAATCCGCGATGCAGATGCCCGAGTAACATGCGTTCATGACGTTTCCGCCATCACGCATGCGCATCCGCGCTCGAAAATCGCATGCGGAATTTATATGCAAGTCGCGCTCAATCTTCTGGATGGCGCGACGCCGCGCGCGGCCTATCAGCAGATGCAAGCAACGATTCCGGCCTGTTACCGGAATACCCCGTATCAGCATGAATTATCCGCCTTTCACCGTATCCTTGCTCAGGACATTTTCGCCGTCGCAAAAGATGACATTCGCTCAAGCGGCTATGTGGTGCATACGTTAGAAGCCAGCCTGTGGTGTTTGCTCAATCATGCGTCATATCAGGAGACGGTGCTTGCCGCCGTCAACTTGGGCGATGATACCGACACCACCGGCGCGGTTGCCGGAGGGTTGGCTGGAATCTATTATGGCGTTGAGGCGATTCCCGAATCGTGGAAGGCGTGCCTTGCTCGAAAAGATGAGATTGTTGATTTGACGAATCGGTTATGGGCTTCATTGGAACAAACCGCGTAAAACCATGAACGCATAACGCCGAGTGTCACATCTTGATTTGACAGCGAAATCGAGATGTCGCACTTCTAATTTACATGGAGGATGCTATGAAAACATTCATGACGCGCCATCAATGGCCGAAAGCCGTGATGTTGATGCTGCTCGGCATCATCGCGGGATGCGAGACCTCAGATGACGCGGACAATACCGGCTGCATTCGCAGCGGATTATACGACTATTCGCTGTTCATGAGCTTATACGACGATCAGAACGCCTCGTTTCCTGACGGCAGCGAATATCAAACATGGGCGGGCAGAACGTCGGTTAGCGCGACATCGAACGGCTTTTTTTTCAAGGGCGGCGAAAATGACCGGCGCGAAATCACCGCGACGTGCATTGATGCGACGACGGCTTCCGTTGAAATTCTCCTGCATAATCAGTGCGCGTCGGATTACACGACGCGTTCGACTGCGACGCTCGACATTTGGGATGACGGGAGCATGTCCATCTCCTCCTATTCGATTCAGTGGACATGCGGTCTCGGCGCGTCCG
>CAZCGG010000025.1:1327-31134 GCA_964498135.1 uncultured Candidatus Moduliflexus sp. | reverse complement strand
GAAGCTGATCGCGCGGAATTCCGTCGAGATGAATCCGCTTCAGCCGCCGCACATGCCGGTACGCCAACAGCGTAATCGCGCGCCGCGCCTCGATTTGGCCTTGATATTCGAACTGCCCGAGCAGATCGAACATTTTCTGCGGCGGCAGTAGGGGAATTTTTTCAAAAAATTTCCGCACATGCAGCAAATATTGTCGCTGCTGTTCCGTCGGCTCAGCGTTAAAATTTGCGAATAAATTCATCGTTGTATCGGTAGCCCCGCGCTACGCCGCGGATTCAGGATGAAAAAAGATACCCGCGGCATAGCTCGGGGCTACCGTAATTATGAACACTTATCATAACTTAAAATTTTCCTGACCGGAGAATGGACAGCAGCAGCAGCAAGCCCAATATTCCAGCAGAAACGAATCCGATAACCCCTATTAGCGGAAAATCCATGAACATCGGGCCGCGATTGGAATAAATCACGATGGACGAGCCGATAATCAGCGCGGCGATGACCAGACTGCCCGCTACGCGGTTGCTGGCCGTATCCATGACCATAATCAGGCGTTCAAGGTGCATGTGTTCGAATTCGATATGCAGTTTCCCGTGACGAATTTCTTCCAGAATTTGATGCAGTTGCGTCGGCATATCGCGCAGCACGAACGACAGATTGCGGACGTTCATCAGCGAATGCGAGACGAGACGCTGCGGATTCCAGCGTTCTTTCATGATCTTTGAGACCATCGGCTTCGCCTCTTCAATCGCGTTCAATTCAGGATCAAGCTGCCGCCCGATGCGCTCAATCGTCAGCAGCGCCTTGATCATCAGCGTGTAATCGGTCGGGATTTTAATATCGTGCCGCACGGCGACTTCAAGGATGTCGCGGGTCAATTGGCCTAACTCGATTTGGCGCAGCGGTACGCCGTAATAGCGTTCCATGATGTCCGCCACGTCGCTTCGAAAAACGCGCATGTCCACGTCGCGGTTCTCGCGGCCTAAATGCGCTAAAATATGGGCGATGTTCGGCACGTCTCGCTGAATCACGGCGAAGAGCAGGTCAGTCAACTCGTCCTTCATCTCCTCGTCGAGACGCCCCATCATGCCGAAATCGAGAAACGCAATCGCGTTGTTGGGCTGCACGAAGAGGTTGCCGGGGTGCGGATCGCCATGAAAAAAGCCGTCTAAAAAAATCTGCTTCAGGACGCTGCGAAAGCCGTTGCGGGCGATGGCGCGGAGTTCTTTCTGCGCGCGGATAACTTCCGTGATCTTCGCGCCTTCGATCAACTCAATCACCAGCACGTTGCGCGCGCAGTATTCCAGATAGACTTTCGGCGCGTACACCGTTTTGTCATGCTCGAAATTATGGCGAAAGCGGATGATGTTTTGGGCTTCAATCGCGTAATCCAGTTCGCGGTGAATCGCCTTGTCAAATTCCTCGATAAGCCCAACCGGGCTGTACACGCTGACTTCAGGGACGTTATTTTCGAGCAGCCGCGCCAGCAAATACAAAATGTCGAGGTCGCTTTCGATTTTTGCCCGAATCGAGGGGCGCTGCACTTTGACGACGACTTTCTCGCCGGTTGACTTCAGGACGGCTTTATGCGCCTGCCCAATGGACGCGGAGGCAATCGGTTTGGCGTCAAACGACGAAAACAGTTCGTCAGGATTTTTCCCCAGCGCCATCGTGATTTGTTGCGCAATTTCGCGGGAACTGACCGGCGGGACGCGATCTTGAAGCTTCGTGAATTCTTTGATGAAACTGTCGGGCAGCAAGTCGGGGCGCGTGCTCAGCACCTGCCCTAACTTGGCAAACGTGGGGCCAAGCTCTTCCAGCACTAAACGGGCGCGTTCAGCGGTCGTTGACGGCGGCAGGTTATCAAGCGATTGCACGTTTGCAATCTTTTTGACTAACAGGCGGTATTCCAAGCCTAATTTTTCGATGATCTGCCCGAAGCCGTGCCGAATCAGGACGGCGGTAATATCCCGAATCCGCTGAACGTTTCTGACCGTGTGAAGTATTGACATGCCGCCGCGTTATCCGCCGAAGATCCGCCGGAATTCCGCAAGGGACGTTTTGCCTTCGCGCACCCATTGCAGCCCTTGCGGTCTCATGGCGCTCGTCCCAAACTCCTCGCAGAGACGCCGGAGAGGCATCGCAAACGCTGACGGAGAATCCAGCAGCGCATGTTTAAAGCCTTTATCAATTTTGACGAGATCGAACAAGCCGATTTGCCCGGCATAGCCGGTGTTCAGGCACTCGGCGCAGCCTTTGCCGGTAAAGGCCGTCTCGACCAGCGTTTTGTCCTCATCGGAAAGCGCCGCTTCCTGCTTGCAATGCGGGCAAATCGTTTTCACGAGATGCTGCGCGACCACGCCGTTCAAAGCGTCCACGAAAAGCGGCAGCGCCTCTTTCATGGGCAAACCCGCCGCCGCGGCCGCCGTCATGACGACGGTTGACAGCGCGTCCGCGCCTCCGGCAGCCGTCACGGACGCGACGACCGGCGCGCTGGCCGCAAATTCCCACGCCACCTGCGCCATCAGCGGCTCGTCAATCGTATCGAACGCCAGCACGTTCGGCGCGATGTAGGCAATCACGGAACACCAATCGCGGTAGCTCATCTGCGCGTGGCGCGACAATTGCGTCACGCGGGGCGCGAGCGGCTCGGCAGGCGACGCCGCCGCGAAAATCGAGGCGTCCGCCGGAAAATATTTCCGCAGAATGGCCGCGAGCGTGGCCGTTTTGCCTTCTCCGCGAGGGGCGGCGACGAGCAGCATACCGAACGGCCTGACAACCGCCCGCGCCAATCCTTTCGCCACCGCTTCATCCATGCCGAGTTCTTCAAGCTCTTTCGCCGCGCCTTGCAGACGCAACTTCAGCGCCGCGCTTTCGCCGAACGGCGTAGGGAAGAATGACACGGCGACGTTCAGCAGGCCGCCGCCGATTTGCCGGGTACTCAACACGCCTTCATGCACTACCGGCTCTTTTTTGGACGACAGCGCGGCCTCGACCGGACGGGAGATTTTCCGCAGCCGTTGCACGATGCCGCGCCCAAGCTGTTCGGGAACGTCGGCATGATCAATCATGACGCCGTTGCGGAGCGCCCGTATGCGCTGCTGGCTCGGCGACGGGAGAATGTGAAGTTCCGCGTAGCCGCGCTCTACGGCGGCATTCAGCAGATCAATCAGTAATTTACTGGCCGGATGATCGCGGTCAAGCATGGTCAGCGCGTCCGCGCCGTCTGTTTCGCCGAATTCCGCGCCGCCGACGACTTCGGCCAGCAGCGCGTTGAGCGCGGGAACGCTGGATTCAAACGCCGCGCCTTTCACGGGGCGCGTCTTCGATTTTTGCGGCATGCCGGGCAGCGCCGCTTTCGCGGCATAATGCGTCTGGATAGCGCTGCGAATGGCTCGCGCAGAGGCGATTTCGGTTTTCAAGAGGCAGCCGGTCATGAATGCGATGTCATCCAAGGCGGCCAAATTTGACGGATACGCAACCGCCAGCGTGATTTTGCTCCGCTTTCCCCGCTCAAACGCCACCGGAAACACCACGTATTTGCGCGCCACGTCTTCCGGGACGAGTTGCAGCGTTTCGGCCTGCGGCGGCGCGACGTTTTCCCATTTCACAAGGGGCAGGCGGAATTTCCGGTTTAGCAGATTCAGGAAGTCGGCTTCACGAAGGATTCCTGAGCGATCTAAGACGACATCCACGCTGTCGCCCGATTGTTTGCATTCCGCCTCGATTTGGCGATATTGTTCGGCGGAAAGCGCATGTTCGTCTTGCAGCAATTTTAACAGGGCATCTTCCATGATGACGCATGGACGCATGGCGGTTGACGCGCGGCGGCGAGCGGCGGGCGTCAACCACTGCGCCGTTAGAGCATTGTGGCTTTGAGGACTTCCTGAATGGTGGTTACGCCGAGTTTCACCTTTCTCATGCCGTCGTCGCGCAAAGAAACCATGCCCTGTTCGGCCATGACCGCCCGCAGGTCTTTGGCGGTTTCGGACTCGGAGATCGCCGGAATCAGCGACTCATTGACAGGCATCGCCTCGAACAAATACGCCGCGCCTTTATAGCCCGTGCCGCCGCATTGCTCGCATCCTTTTCCGGCAAAGCAATCGTCGCCCGCATTCAGCCCTAATTTTTCGCGGTGCGCGTCAGATAAGGCGACCTGCTCTTTGCAAGCGTCGCAGATTTTTTTGACCATGCGCTGCGACGTGACGCACCGGACGCGGTTGATAATCGGGAGCGTTCCGGAAAATCCGCGCAGTTTCATGATCGCGCTGGCCGCGTCCGCCGCCTCAATCGAACTCACGACGAGCGCGCTGGACGCGAGGCGCAGCGCGGCGTCAAGCATGGCGTTATCGAACAGATGGTCAATCATGACCACGCGCGGCCGTTGCGCCTGCGCGTAGTTCAGATAATCGTCATAGCGGTATCCGGCTTCCTGCGCGACATCGCCCTGCGTAATGCCGGGCAGCGCGATGAACATGGGCGATTCGATTGACGCGATCTGCCCGGTCGTTTCTTTCAGCAGGCTCAGCAGCAGATAGCGCGTCGCCCCGACGCCGCTTTGCGCCGCGCCGGTCGTCACAATCGCGCCGGTTTGACATTGCAGCGCGAATTGCAGGTCGCGCTGCGCCTGCGGCAGCAAGTCGAAATCCGCCAACGTCGGAAGCTCGTCGCGGCGCGCGCAGCGCAAAATGACTTCTTCGCCGTTCAGCCCGACATGCCAGAGATAGGCGAGGTCGCGCTCCTGCTGATTGCCAAACACCAGCAGCGCGTACCCGTTGACATAGGATAACGCGGGTTCAGCCGATTCAACGCTCAAGACGCGCTTCAATCGCGTCAGCAGATCATCGAGCGATTTGAGGGGGAGTTGAATGAGTTCGCGGGTTTTCCCCTGCGCGGTCATGGCGATGACGCCGCGATCTCGCGCGGATTTCATGGCGAGTTCGCTCGCGTGTTCGGCGGCGGCCAACGACAACAGTTGCCCCAACAGTTTTGAAACCGCTTGATCGGCGTTGAGCAGGGCTTGAACGTCCACGACGGCGGAAACGGAATTATCGCGGCCTGTCCGCTCCTTTTTCAGGGACGCCACCAATTCGCGTTCGGCAAATTGGGCGTATTCATGTTGCAGCTTGTCGCGGAGTTCTTCTTCGGGGGTGTAACGCGGAATAATCGTATGGCCAACGGCGAATTTCAGGTTGTCAATGGCGGACATATCCGTCGGATCGGCCATCGCCACCGTCAGCCGCCGATTTTTTTTGTCGAATTCGATGGGAAGCGCGAGATATTTTTCGGCTTTTTCCTGCGGCAAAAATTTCAGCACGTCATGAGGAATCTGCCGGTTCTGCACGCTCAAATATGGCACTCGCAAGAATTGCGCCACCCGCGCGCCAAAAGATTGTTCCGTAAATTCTCCCAACGCGATCAGTTGTTCTCGCAACGTGCCGCCCTGCTCTTGCTGCTGCTTTTTCGCTTGCTCTAAGGTTTCGGGGCTGACGCCGATTTTTTGAAGAATTTCCTCGAATGTAGCCATAGTGTCCTCACTCGTCTTCGTAGAGACGTGCCGCGCATCGCCCCTACGCCAACCGATTCCGTGTTTCCGACACGCCGATGCTGCTCAAAAAATGCCACACCGAAGTTTCCGCAAGAAACTTCGGTGTTCATACCGCTTACCCTTCTGGAATGATTAACTTTTGTCCGGGGCGAATCTGTCGAGGATTTTTGATCGCATTGGCTCGTGCAATGGCCTTTGCGGACGTTTTATGAATTTTGGCAATTGTGTCGAGCGTTTGCCCTTTTTTGACAAGATGCTCGGTTCTCGTTTTCGTATTTTTGCCGCTCTTTTTCGATGGCGCGGGCGTGTTTGCTTCAGCCATCAATTGCGGCGCTGACGGGATTTTCAGCGTTTGCCCGACGCGGATTTTCTGCGAACTCTTCAAATTGTTCGCGTCCATAATCGCCTGAATCGTGGTGTCATGCATTTGGGCAATCGCCGACAGCGTCTGCCCTTTTTCGATGCGATGGCGTTGAACGGCGGGCGGCGTCGAGCGCGTCGCCTTTTTTTCGTCTTTTTTCAGTTCTTCCTTCCGAGGCGTTTCTTTTTCTGGCTGGGCGGCGGCGACAACAAGAGTTTCCTTTCCGCTTTCGCCATCGTTGGTCGGAACATAGCCGCCGGGGATTTTCAATCGCTGGCCCGGCCTGATTTTCTTCGCGTTTTTGATGTTATTCGCCGCCATCAGCGATTTCAGCGACACGTGATGCAGTTTGGCAATCGTTGAAAGCGCTTGCCCTTTTCTCACGACATAGACGGCTTTGACCGGCATGTAGCGGAATTTCAGCGCCTGCGGAATCGCCGCGTACCGCGCCTCAAATGCCGCCTTCCGGTCTTCCGGGATGTTTAAGTGATGCCCGCGCGGCAAAAACGCCTGCCGCCCAAACAGCGACGAATGCAGCGCCGGATTCAATTTCTGGAGGTCGGCTTTGCTCAGTTTGGTGTATTTTTCCAACGTTGTGGCGGAGACGTAATCCGGCAGTTTCACTTGCGCCAGCGCGACCGGCGCGTTCATTTCGATGTCGCCGTAATATTGCTTGTACTGGAGGCAGACATCCACCGCCGCTAAAAATTCGACGTAAAAATTCCGCGACGCAAAACCGAAACGCGGGCCGTCGTATTGTTCGACAATCACGCCAATATCTTCGGTTTGCACGGCTTTCGCGGCGTTTTTAATCCCTTGCAGCCCGAAATTATACGCCGTAATTGCCATCGGCCACGATTGCGTCACCTCGTAATTATGGGCGAGAAGCTCGGCGGCGGCGCGCGTCGAGCGCAACGGATCGCGGCGTTCGTCCACCATCGGCGTCACCGCCAAATTGAATTCCCTGCCGGTGGCGGGCATAAATTGCCACATTCCGGCCGCGCCGACAAACGATTTGACTTCCGGATTGAACGCGGATTCAATCAACGGCAGATACACCAATTTTTCAGGCAACCCGGCATCTATGAAAATCTGCTTCATCGCCGGAAGATATTGACCGACGCGAATAATCCCGGCTTGAAAGCGATCCGCCTGTCCGACTTGATACCGCACGCGGTCTTTGGCGTCGGCTTTTTTGAAATGCGATGATTCGGGAATGTCCTTAAACAGGGCGTACACCTGCTGTTCCGTTTCCGTCATTTTCTCCGCGTCGCCCCAATGGTCTGCCAGCGATTCGAGAATGTTCACATATTTCTCTCTGGCGGCGCTGACGGCTTTCCAGCCTTCTTTCTCGCTGCCGTACACCGGATCATTGATATTCACGACTTCATAAATCACGTTGACATACCAATCGTCGTGAATCACGGCCTGCATCGTGGTGTACTGCGTGAAAATTTTGCGCCAAAAATCCACCTGCGGCGTTAAGGCTTCAGGGAAGGGAAACGGATCGAAAATTTCAGAAACGACTGGCGCGTCTTCCGGCGGCAGTTCGATGCTCGGCGGCGCGAAAACATGCGGCACGGACGGCGTTCGCCCGATTGGCGACGCGAACATGAAAAACAGTCCCGCAATCAAGAACAGCGCAATCCCCCTCTGTTTCGGATTTTTCAGGAATGTCGCAGCAAGTCGTGATTTAGGCTGGCGCGTGAAAAAGCGTTTGAATGGCATCATGTTTATTCTGGCGCAAGAGGTTCGGAAATGACGCTCCAGAACCACGTTTCAAAATTTCTGTCTCGCGGCAGCGTGACAGAAATTTCGCCCCCCTTTGTTCAGAAATGTCACAAATAGATGAACGCATCATATCCTACTGACTCGTTCTACCAATGCAAGTATTTTTTTTGAGAATTCTGAAAAATTTGGCAACTCGTTCGCCCGCATTTATGGAATGCGTTAACGTTTTAAGAACTGACAGAAAACAGCGCGCGCTTCGACAAGCGGCGTCAGGCTGAACTGGTGTATTTTTCAATCGGGTATTTACAAGATGCTGCCGAATTCGTCGAAAGTCAAGTCAAAACACCCGCCACGCAAGATATTTTTCATTTCTTCCGCGCTTGCCGCGCATATTCTGCATTCAACCGCCGACCGCCGTGCGTGTCTATCCTGACGAATTTGACTATTTGACGGGGCAGGCGCATGAAAAGATGAATAAAAATATATCGAATCGAAAGGAGCGCATGATGGCAAAAATCTTGGGATTGGACGTGGGAGACGCCTCGATTGGCGTGGCGGTCAGCGATACGCTGGGCTGGACGGCGCAAGGAATCATGACGATCCGGCGGGAAAATGTCGGGCGCGATTTGTCCTGTTTGCGGCGATTGATTCGGGAACATGACGTGTCGGAAGTCGTCGTCGGGATGCCGTTGAAAATGAATGGAAAAGCTGACCTGCAAACGCGCAAGATTCTCCGGTTTATCAAGCTGCTGCGGGAGAATCTGCGGCTGCCGGTCTTTGCGTGGGACGAACGTTTTTCGACGGTTGAGGCGAATAAAACATTGGAATCGGGCAACGTCAAGCGCAAAAAACGGGAGGACGTGATTGATAAAGTCGCCGCAATCATTATATTGCAGGGCTATTTGGACAATAAAAACGAAAAACTGTCATGGCAGGACGCGTAAAACGTCACGACGCATCTGTCAGACATCTTCACGATGTCTGACAGTTGTTCTTTTATTTCTTCTTCAAGAAGAACATGACAATGACGATGACGCCGACGATAAACGCGAGCGAAATCGCCAGTTTGATCGCTTTGCCAATCAACGCCAACACGACCAGCGCGGCCAAAATAATCAATAATGCCTTCACGATCTTCATAAGCGGCCTCCTTTTATCCATATAACTTCTTCAACCGCGTCGCGTCTGCCAGCAGTTGCTTGATAATCTGATTTTGCGGATCTTGCTTTTCCGCCATCCGCAATTCCTGAATCGCGTGTTCGTAATATTTGGAATTCAAATACATCACGCTGAGATCAATCCGCGCCTGTACGTTGTCCGGGTTAATGTTCAACGCCTTTTTCAGCATGGAAATCGCCCGGTCATATTCGTTCAGCTTGCCGAGCGCGCGCCCGACTTGGTGCAAGATTTCCTCGCGGTTCGGGAACGCCGCCAGCACTTGATCCCATTCATGAATCGCCTTTTCCCATTGCTCTTCCTGCGCATACACGAAGCCGAGCATCTGGTGGCCGCCCGGATAATTCGGGTTCAGCCGAATCACGCGCTGAAAAATCGCCTTCGCTTTTTCGATCTCTTGACTTTCGTAATAGACGCGCCCCAAACTGTTCAACGCCTCAATGTTGTGCGGCGACATGGAAATGGACTTTTCAAGATACGTAATCGCCTGTTCTTTGTTGCCGATAGCGGCATACGCAATCCCTAAATTCAGATACAGCGCGGGCGTCGGCTCTTCGTTGAATTGCTCGATTTCGTGATAAATTTTAATCGCTTCCGCCGGTTGATCCGACGTCAAATAAATGTTGCCGAGCGCGAAATGAATCTGCACGTTCGAGGTGTTATAATCACGCGCCTGCGTCATGTGTTCCAGCGCAATCTCGTGATTGCCCTGTTTGTAATACATCATGCCGATTTCGTAATGCGCTTCGGCGCACGTGGGGTCAAGTTCCAGACATTGCCGGAAATGTTGCAGCGCAAGCAGCCAGTTGCCCTTTGTATTGGCGTGAAGCCCTTTGAGATAATAGCGTTGTACCTGTTTGTCCATTATTGTTTGTTATCCTTCTTTTTCACGTTATTTAGGTTGATTGCATAATGATGCCCATTAGCACGCGAAAGATATATTCCATATCTTCGGGAATACGATAACTATGAATATCTTTCATCAAATATTTGTTCTGCCGATCTAATGTGCCAAACCGCCACATATCCCCAATCGTCACAGCACCGTATAAGAATTTGTTTACTGAATCTTCACATTTATCTAACGCAATGAGTTCCGCCGCTAATTGATTAAATCCTTTATCAATATCTCCTTTTTTCGCCTCAATCACCAACAATTCCTGATTGGCTCGAATAAGATAATCTAATGATCCGCTTAATCGGTCATCAATATCAACAGGATATTCACTATAAATTTTGGAATCGGTTTCTTTCGCAATTTCTAAGAGAATTGGGGCGATTAAAAATTCGCGTTTCGCTATTTCAGAAGTCAGCGTAATTTGCGGAATAATTTTGTAATACGTCGCCTGCAACGCTTGGATCGCTTCTGTATTATAGGCGGTTGTTTCTGGAAGAATAATAATTTGAAACGCAAATGAATAGCCCAATTCTGCGACAATCTCTTCTGTCGGATAATTAAAGTCGAAATAATCACTAAAGGTATATTTTTTTCCTTCTCTAAAAATAGAGCCTTTCATAAGAATATCCGTGTTTTTTACCACAGAGACGCAAAGAACGCCATAAAAAATCTTTGCGTCTCTGCGGTAGCTATTGCTTAACTCACTGCCGCCGCGCATGATGCGCAAAGATCGGGATGCGCCGCATTCTGGCCGATATTCGTCTGATAATGCCAGCAGCGCGGGCATTTCTCGCCTGCGGCTTTCACGATTTTCACCGCGAAATTTTTGATGGTCTCGCTTGCGGCCGCATCCGCCGGAACCGGCGTCTCTTCGCCGAACACCGCCGCCGCCGACACGATGCACAGATCGGCAAGGTCTTTCGCAAACTGCCGCAGCAGCGTCAGCGTCTCGCCGGACGCATAGACTTCAACCGCCGCGTCGAGCGGATGGCCGATGACCTTGTTTTGGCGGGCGATTTCAAGCTGTTTCAAAATCTCGCCGCGAATTTCAATCATGCGCTCCCAGCGCGCATCCAGCGCGTCATTTTTGTAGACGTCGTTCACCTTCGGGAAATCCTGCAGATGCACGCTCCGCCCCGATTTATCGAGATAGCCCCAGCATTCTTCCGCCGTAAACGACAACACCGGCGCCATCAATTTTACCATCGCGCTCAAAATTTCATACATCGCCGTTTGGCCGGAACGCCGCGCTTTCGAGGTCGCTTTCGCCGTGTACATGCGGTCTTTCAGCACGTCAAGATACAACGCGCTCATATCCACGACGCAGAAATTATGAAACGCATGGAAAAAGACGTGAAATTCGAAATCTTCATACGCCTTGGACACGCGCTGAATCAGGAGTTGCAGGCGGTGCATCGCCCATTGATCAATTTCCAGCATCTCCGCCTGCGGCACGGCGTCTTTCGCCGGATCGAAATCATACAAATTGCCGAGCATGTAGCGGCAGGTGTTGCGAATGCGGCGGTAGGCGTCGGCAATCCGCTTCATCATGTCCATCGAAATCGAAATATCGGTGCGATAGTCTTCCGTCGAAACCCACAACCGCAGGATTTCCGCGCCGTATTGCTTGATGATTTCCTGCGGCGCGACAGTATTGCCCAATAATTTCGACATTTTGCGCCCCTGTTCGTCCACGATGTAGCCGTGCGTCAAGACCGATTTATATGGCGGAATCCCGCGCGTGCCGACGGCTTCGAGCAGCGAACTGTTGAACCAGCCGCGATGCTGATCCGTGCCTTCCAAATACATGTCCACCGGCCAGCCGATTTGCTCAGGATTTTGTTCAGCGACGACGTGGCTTGAGCCGGAATCGAACCACACGTCCAGAATGTCGGTCTCTTTTTTGAACGACGAGCCGCCGCATTTCGCGCAAGCCGTTCCTTTCGGCATCAAGTCTTCGACTGGTAGTTCAAACCAAATATCTGCGCCGCGCTGTTCGACCATTTCCGCGACAAAGTTCACGAGGTCTTGGCGCAGCAGAATTTCGCCGCAATCGTTGCAATACAAGGCGATAATCGGCACGCCCCAATTGCGCTGCCGCGAAAGGCACCAATCCGGGCGGGTTTCAATCATGCCGTAAATCCGATCCTGCCCCCAATCGGGGATCCAGCGCACGTTGCGGATGCCTTCGAGCGCGAGCTTCCGCAGGTTGTTGCGCTCCATCAGCATGAACCATTGCGCCGTCGCCCGGAAAATCACCGGCTTTTTGCAGCGCCAGCAGTGCGGATATTGATGCTCGATGTTTTCCGTGCCGAGCAAATCCCCTTGCTGCCGCAGCAGTTCGATAATCGGCTTGTTCGCCTGAAACACCTGCATTCCGGCGAAATGCGCCACATCGGCGTGGAATTTGCCCTGGTGGTCAACCGGCGCGTAAATGTCCATGCCGTATTTGACGCCGGTGTCGTAGTCTTCCTGCCCATGTCCCGGCGCGGTATGCACGCAGCCCGTGCCTTGCTCGAGCGTCACGTACTCCGCGAGGACGCATTGCGAGGCGCGGTCAATAAACGGATGGCGGCATTCCAGCCCTTCCAGCGCCGCGCCCTGAAATTTCGCCAGCACCGTCAGATTCTGCCAACCGAACCTGGCAATCAGGCTTTCCAGCAAGGCTTCCGCGACGATGAACACTTGTCCGCTCACTTCGACCGCCGCATAGGTGAATTCAGGGTGAAACGCGATGCCGAGGTTGGCGGGCAGCGTCCACGGCGTTGTCGTCCAGATCACGACGAACACCGTCTTTCCGGCGAGTTCCGGCGCAATCGCGGACGGATCCGACGCGAGCCGAAAGCGGACGAAAATTGACGGTGACGTATGATTTTCATACTCGACTTCGGCTTCTGCGAGGGCGGTTTCGCAGGAAATGCACCAGCGCACCGATTTCAGGCGTTTGTCCACGCTGTTGCTGCCGACGAATTTGCCGAATTCGCGCATGATGGTGGCTTGATAATGGTAATCCATCGTGATGTACGGATGTTCCCAATCGCCAAGCACGCCGAGCCGCTTGAACTCTTCGCGCTGAATATTCAAATATTTATTGGCATACTGGCGGCACAATTTCCGAATCTCGTTTTTTTCCAACGGTTTGCGCTGTTCTCGCAATTCGACTTCGACTTTATGCTCAATCGGCAGCCCGTGACAATCCCAGCCCGGAATATATGGGGAATCGTACCCCATCATGGTGCGCGATTTGATAATCATGTCTTTCAAAATTTTATTTAAGGCGTGTCCCATGTGAATATTGCCATTCGCGTAGGGCGGGCCGTCGTGCAGAACATATTTCGGGCGGCCGGCGGATTTCCGGCGGATGTGCTGATAGAGATCGCTCTGCTCCCATTTGGCAAGCCATTCCGGCTCGCGCGTCGGCAGATTCGCTCGCATGGGGAAATCGGTTTGCGGTAAATTCAATGTCTCTTTATAATCCATAAATATAAAGTGAAATGAGTTCGAATCAGGCTGTTCGTCGTCTTTTCGCTCCTGTGTCCGACACTCGTTCCATTGCGATAAATTTTTATCATATCATGTATCACGCCGCGACAGCGCACAAAGAGATGCAGGCAAATTACGCAGATGCGAAATTTCTGTCAAGGGAAAAAGCTGCTTGCCGGACAATGGCGGAAACGCGGCGGCGCTGCTGCCAAAAACGCGCCGCGCTCAAAACATGACCATCGCGGCGTTCCCCCGCAGGCGCGAGCATTCCAATACCTTGCAGGAAAAATACTTGACACAATCTCTCAGGTATGGCAAATGGGTGTGAGATGCGAATCTAATGCGAGTTGCCCCTGTTTCACAAGAGGACCCCATGCGCTATTATCACGCTGTTCCACTGGTATCCGTTGAACGACACGTTCATTTTTTGTATGATCACGATTCCCTGAATGAACCACCGGCAGCCGCGAGAGAATTTTATCATTTCTCAATAACCCTATAAGGAGAGCAGAACGATGTTTATTGCGATGGTATCCCCTGAATGCGCCCCAGTAGCAAAGGTTGGCGGACTCGGCGACGTGATTTTCGGCTTGTCGAGAGAATTAGAAATTCGCGGAAATTCCGTAGAGATTATTTTACCGAAATATGATTGCATGCGATATGATCATATTTGGGGGTTGCAGAAAGACATGCAGGATTTATGGGTGCCATGGTACGGCGGCGCGATCCATTGCAGCGTGTGGTTTGGCTTCGTGCATGGCCGAAAATGTTTCTTTATTGACCCGCATTCAAACGATAATTTCTTCAATCGCGGCACATATTACGGCTGCAAAGACGACGTGATGCGCTACGCCTTTTTCAGCAAAGCCGCGCTGGAATTTTTGCTGAAATCAGGGAAACGCCCGGACGTGATTCATTGCCACGATTGGCAAACCGGGCTTGTGCCGGTGCTGCTGTACGAAATGTACAAATACGCCGGGTTAGGGAATCAGCGCGTCTGCTACACGATCCACAACTTTATGCATCAAGGCGTGACCGGCGGCGATGTGCTGTGGGCCACCGGCTTGGGGCGTCCGGAATATTTCTTCCATCACGACCGGCTGCGCGACAATTTCAACGCCAGCGCCATCAATTTGATGAAAGGCGGCATCGTCTATTCCAATTTCGTGACCACCGTTTCCCCGAAACATGCGTGGGAAGCGCGTTTCACGGATCAAGGCTGCGGCTTGGGGCATACGCTGCATGCGCATCAAGGCAAATTCGGCGGTATCCTGAATGGCATTGATTACGAAATGTGGAACCCCGAAGTTGACAAACTCATTCCGTCAAACTACAATATCGAAACGCTGGATAAAAAATTCGCCAATAAAGACGCGTTGCGCAACCGCCTCTGGCTTCGCAGCGATTACAGCCCGTTGATCGCCTATGTCGGCCGCTTGGATTCCCAAAAAGGCGTTGACCTCGTGCGTCACGCGATTTATTACTCCATTTCCAACGGCGCGCAGTTCGTGCTGCTCGGCTCAAGCCCGGATCCGGCGATTAACCGGATGTTCTGGCAAGTGAAGCATCATTTGAACGACAATCAGGATTGCCATCTGGAATTAGGATATAACGAAGAACTCGCGCACTTAATTTACGCGGCCGCGGACATGATTATTGTGCCGAGCAATTTTGAGCCGTGCGGCCTGACGCAGTTGATCGGCTTGAAATATGGCACGGTGCCGATTGTCCGGGCGGTCGGCGGCCTCGCAGACACCGTGTTCGACAAAGATTTCGCCCATGACAAACCGTTGCATGAGCGAAACGGGTTCGTGTTCAACCAGCCGGATACGAAGGCGATTGAATATGCGATGAACCGGGCGATTCGTTTGTGGTATGATTATCCCGATCATTTCCGCAATTTGATGATGAACGGCATGAAATACGACTTTTCATGGAATTATCCAGGACAGCATTATTTTGGCATTTATGATTTTATCCGTCATAAAGGCTAATCGTGGCGCAGGCGTGTTTTTAGTCCTGAAATAGCCGAAAAACAGCCAAAATTGCTCATTTACCAAGAACCCAGGGGGCGGACGTCTTCGTGACGCTCGTCCCCGTTGCATATTAAGGAGTATGCCAATTATGAGCGGACTTCCAGAATATATTGACGGCCTTCCCAATATTTGCGGCGCAGAAGCGCAGATTGAGAAGGCCATAAAAGATGCGCAGGGCAACGCGGTGTATTTGCCGGAATCAGGAATTGATTTTCGTCGCGCCCGCAGCGCGTGCGCGGTGGCGCTGCACATGCAGCAGCCGCTTATTCCGGCTGGCGGCGACGATCTCCACACGGCCGGAATCATCAGCAATTTGCAATACATGATGGAACATCAAGGCATCGGCGATAACCATAACGCGCCCGTGTTTCACTGGTGTTACAAGCGCATTGGGGAATTTCTCCCGCAGATGTTCGGCGAAGGCAAGCAGCCGCGCGTGATGCTCGAATATTCCGGCGTCCTGTTTCACGGCTTGCGGAAAATGGGGCTGCATGACGTGTTCGACGCCTTGAAACGCATTACCTGCGATCCGCACTACCGGCGCGGCGTCGAATGGCTCGGCTGCACATGGGGACACGCGGTCGCGCCGTCAACGCCGGTGCAAGATTTCCGGCTGCATGTCAAAGCGTGGCAGCATCATTTTGCCGCGATTTTCGGCTTGGAAGCCGTCAGTCGGCTGCGCGGCTTTTCGCCCGCCGAAATGGCGCTGCCGAACCATCCCGATGTCGCCTACGAATTTGTCAACACGCTGAAAGAATGCGGCTATCAATGGGTTTTAGTGCAGGAACATTCCGTTGAACGCCCTGAAAATGGGCATGGCCCGGAACATAAACATCTGCCGCATCGCTTGGTCTGCACGAATTCCAAGGGGCAGACCATCAGCATGATCGCCATCATCAAAACGCAGGGGAGCGATACGAAACTTGTCGCGCAGATGCAGCCGTATTATGAAGCGAAGGGCTTATCGCGCGGGAAACTTGCCGGAAAAGACGTGCCGCCGATGGTGACGCAGATTGCGGACGGCGAAAATGGCGGCGTCATGATGAATGAATTTCCCGCCAAATACATGGAAGTCGTGCGCGAAGCTTCCGGCTCGGAAACGCCGCTCGTCAACGCGACCGAATACCTTGAATACCTCTTTTCGCTCGGCATTACAGAGAAAGACCTGCCGACGCTGCAACCGCTCAAACAGAAGCAGATTTGGGACAACATGAAGCCCGGCGACGGCCCCGATAAATTGGAAAAGGTGATTGAGAAGCTCAAAAAAGAAGATCATCGTTTTCACATGGACGGCGGCAGTTGGACGAACAATATTTCGTGGGTGCATGGCTACGACAACGTGTTAGGCCCAATGGAAAAAGTGAGTTCGCTGTTCAATGAAAGTGTCCTGAAACCGGGCATTTCCCCCGCCGAGCCGCGTTATCGGAATGCGCTGTTTCATCTGCTCTCGTCGCAAACCAGCTGCTACCGCTACTGGGGGCAAGGCTTGTGGACCGACTACGGCCGCGAAATCTGCCGCCGCGCTCATGATATTTTAGTACACGATTTCAAATAATTCTCATTATGAACTCCAGCCCCCCGTTGCTTCAAGAAATGGGGGGCTATGCTTGCCGCCCGTCGGAGCTAAACCCGGAATTACATCGCCTCAGAAACCAGCATGACGCGCACTGTCATGCACGCGCCGCCTTTCCACAAGTTCAATACCTCTGGAAATGCGGAATCATTTCATGGATTCGATTTATCATGCGTTAGTGCTGAACTTGCACCAGCCGTCAGGCAATTTGGAACGCCTGCTTGACACAAGCGAATGGGAAGCGAAAGAAATTTTGTTTGCGTTAGACCGCATGCCGCGCTCGATTTGGGAGTATGAGGATGTCGCCCGCGTGCATCTTTCGATGTCGGGGACGCTGTTGGAAACGCTGGCGAGTCCTGATTTTCAACGCCGAACCTACGGCCTTGTCAAATGCGGCGATTTGCTGTGGCATCTGCAAAATACCAGCCTGTTCGAAATCCTCGGCACGGGCTATTATCATCCCGTGTTTCCGCTTATTCCGCAAGCCGACTGGGAAGAGCAGGCCGCGCGCTGGATCAGCATCAGCCGCCACACGTTCTGGCGCGAGCAATTCTCCGGTTTTTGGCCGCCGGAAATGGGGTTCTGCATGGAAATGATCCCCACGCTGAAACGCATGGGCTTTCAGTACGTCATGGTGGACAGCAATTACATCGAGCAGGATCAGCCGATGCGCTGGGAAGAAATCCGCTATCGCCCGCATATCGCCGAATACGAAGGCGAGCAAATCACTGTCGTCGTCCGCGACCGCGAGCTTTCCGACGCGCAGGAATCCGGGATGGATGACGGTTGGTTTATTCACGAAATGCACGAACGCACGAAATGGTGCGATTTCCCGCCGCTCGTCACGACCTGCACGGACGGCGACAACGGCGGCTGGTTTCGGAATCTCTCCGAAAAAGCCAATTTCTGGCACGTGTTTTATCGCCCGCTATTGCAGCGCGTCCGCGAGAAAACGACCGCCGTGCGGCCGATGTTCATCAGCGATTACCTACGGCGATACGGCGCGGAAGGCCGCGTGACGGTCAACACCGGCGCATGGAACACCGGCTGGCATCATGGCGCGGATTTTCTGCAATGGACAGGCTCGCAGCCGCAGAAAGACGCGCTGGAGCGCGTGAAAATCACCAGCGCGGCCTTTCATGCGCTGCGCGGCCGCGCGCCGAATCCCAAACAGAATTATCATCTCAATGAGGCGCACTGGCGGCTGCTGCGGGCGGAAACAAGCTGCAATTTCTTTTGGGGCGAAGCGTGGGTGCAGCGCTGCCATGACGATCTCGATATTGCGTGGCGGCATATCAACGACGCTGAAGCCGAATTGCCTAAAAGCGAACCGCAGGCAACGCCGGAACAGCCATGAAACCGTTTTCCAATCAGGCGTGAGCCGATAATTCCCGCGCCAAGACGCCAAGAACGCCTGAAAAACTCGGCGACTTGGCAAGCAATCAAAAAAATCATAAGAAGGAGTTCATTCAGCGCGTATGATTACGATTAATCCGAATTATCTGAAATTACAAGGAAGTTATCTGTTTGCCGAAGTCGCGCGGCACGTCAAAGAATATCAGGCCGCGCATCCGGGGCAGCGCATCATTAAACTCGGCATCGGCGACGTGACGCGGCCGCTCACGCCTTCCGTGATTGCCAGCCTGCACGCGGGCGTCAACGACATGGCGGCGGCCGAGACGTTTCAAGGCTACGGCCCGTATGAGGGCTTTGCTTTTTTGCGCGAAAAAATCGCGGAATGCGATTATCGCGCGCGCGGCGTGAACGTGTCGCCGGATGAGATTTTCATTTCAACCGGCGCGAAAGAGGACACCGCAAATATTCAGGAGCTTTTCGCGCAAGACGCGACCATCGCCATCACGGATCCGGTCTATCCGGTCTATATTGACAGCAACGTCATGGCAGGCCGCACCGGGGCGTTTGCGAACGGGCGTTTCGAAAAAGTGATCTATCTTGACTCGACCGCCGAAAATGATTTCCTGCCAGAGCCGCCGGACAAGCCGGTTGACCTGATTTACCTCTGTTTCCCGAACAATCCGACCGGGCAGACCGCGAGCAAGGCCGCGTTGACGCGCTGGGTGAATTACGCCCGAGAGCGCAAGGCGTTGATTCTGTTTGATGCCGCGTATGAAGCCTATATTCATGATCCCGCGCTGCCGCGCAGCATTTTCGAAATTGATGGGGCGAAGGAAGTCGCCATCGAATTTCGCAGCCTCTCGAAAACCGCCGGATTTACCGGAACGCGGCTGGCGTATACCGTGATTCCGAACACGCTGAACATCGCCGACGCGCAGGGGAATTCCCATCAAGTCAATCAACTATGGCTGCGGCGGCAATCCACGAAATTCAACGGCGTCTCGTACATCATTCAAAAAGGCGCGGAAGCCGTTTTCACGGAAGCCGGACGCCGGGAAATCGCGGAGATTATCCAATATTACATGGGGAATGCGGCGGTGATTCGGAAAGGCTTGGACGCGCTGGGCATCGCCTATTCCGGCGGTGTGAACGCGCCATATATCTGGCTGAAAACGCCGAATAACCTCAGCAGTTGGGACTTTTTCCACAAGTTGCTGAACGAATGCCAAGTCGTCGGCACGCCGGGCGTCGGCTTCGGCAAATGCGGCGAAGGCTATTTCCGGCTGACGGCCTTCGGGAAGCGGGAAGATGTCGAAGAAGCCATCGCGCGCCTGAGCCGCTTGCGCTGAAAAATGAGAAAGCAGGGGACACATCTTGACAGGACTTACGCAGAAGAGCGCGCTTTTCAACATGCTCAAGGCGAACGGCGTGCTGTTTACCGGAATCGGCATCCGCTCGTGGTGAGCCTGTCGAACCACGTTGCGTAAGTCCTGTTGATTTGACCGCGAAATCGAGATTTCGCACTCCTGATTTACATGGGAGAGCATGAAGGAGCGAATATGATGAAACCCGGTGTTCCAGTGACAATTCTCGACAATGAGTTTGTGACGATGTGGTATCACCCTGACAAAAGAATTATCCATCACCAATTTCACAAATTTTTGCATGGGCAAGCCTTCCGTGAGGCCATGAACGCGGGCGCTGATGTCATGCGGCAATATGGCGCGACCAAGTGGCTCTCGGATGATCGCAAAAATAGCGCCATGCCCTTAGTTGATCTGGAATGGGGGCGCACGGATTGGTTTCCGCGCGTCAAAGCGGCAGGGTGGAAATTTTGGGCGATGGTGCTGCCGGAAAGCGTCATCGGCCAAATGAACATGCAGCGCGAAGTCAAAATCAATGCCGAAAAAGGCATCATCACGAATATTTTCAGCGACCCGTTAGAGGCGATGGCGTGGTTAGAACGCCAATAAGCCCGTAAGTTTCCTCGTTCCTGCGCCCCGCGCGAGAACGAGGAGCATGCCGACGCGCCCAATTTTTTCCCCCCGCCAACTTGCCCAGTATATTCGCGCCGCTCACGAGGAAACCTGCAAGAAAAACCCCAAAGATCTTGACAAGAACCAATTCCTTTGCAGATAATAAGCGCATGTTGTGGTATCGTTCACATTGTGCGCCAATCCCAACGTTCATGCCATTTTAGGAGTTATGATATTTTTACTGCTTTCTATTGCATGTTCCGTCACAATTGCGCATATCTTCAAATACGCCGCCGAAAAATCGATCCCGATGTTTGCCCTGTTTGCAGTGAATTACGCCATCGGCTCGGTCGTCGCGCTCGCGGGCTGCGATATGCAGACGGTCTGGACGCAGCGTTCCCCGCATCTCGTGATGTTGGGGATGATGCAAGGTGTCTTATTTGTGTGCAGTTATGCGCTGATGGTGCAAGCGATCAAAAATTTGGGCGTCATTATTCCCGTGTCGCTTATGCGCCTCTCCGCCGTCCTGCCGACGTTCGGCTCGATTCTCTTCTTTGCCGAAATTCCCCGCCCGCTTCAAATCGCCGGAATTTTGCTTGCGTTCCTGTCGCTGCCGCTTGCCACGCAAGAACGCTTGCTGCTGACGAATTTCTCGAAAATTTTTCATAACGGCTTCGGCTGGGGCTTGATGCTTTTCGTCGTATTTGGCATCACGAATTTCGTTTTTAAAATCCAGCAAGAGCTTTTTGTCGTCCAAAATCCCGCCAATTTTTTAGTCATCGTCTTTCCGACGGCGTTTCTCGTCTCGCTGACGATGGTGCTGCATCAAAAACTCTCGATTTACTGGAACGTGTTGCGCTTAGGCAGTCTGTTAGGTGTGATCAATCTGCTGTCGAGTTATTTCTTCATGCGGGCATTGCAGCGTTTTCCGGGCATCGTCGCGTATCCAATCAACGGGGTCGGCGTGATTGTGGCCTCGACGATTACCGGCATGTTGTTCTGGAAAGAGCGGCTGACGACGACGAATTACCTGTTTATCAGCGTCGCCTCGCTGGCGTTGCTGATTATTTACCCGCATTAGCATGAACATTCTTGGCGTCTTTGCGCCTTGGCGCGAGACGAAACATCTCAAGGAGGCGATGTGTGGGGAACAATGGCATGAGTCGGCACGCATCACGATTTCGAGCAGAATGAACGACAACGCGCAAACAACATTTGCATCTTGAGGAGGCATGCATGAAAAAAATCGGAGCAATTTCGGGAATGATGACGCTGCTGCTGGCGTTCGCCGTCGGCGCATGCGCCGAGCAAGCCGCGCCGAGCGGAAAATGGTGGCAGAACGCGGTATTTTATCAAATTTGGCCGCGCAGTTTCGCCGATTCGGACGGGAACGGCATCGGCGATTTCAAGGGCATGACGGCGAAGCTGGATTATCTCGCGGACTTGGGAGTCACCGGCATCTGGCTGACGCCGATGTTCGAAGCCCCGTCGTATCACGGCTACGATTTTCAGGAATTTTATCAAGTGGAGTCGGATTACGGCACGATGGCCGATTTTGACGAATTCTTGCAAGAAACTGAAAAACGCGGCATCAAAGTCATCGCCGACCTCGTGCTGAATCACATTTCGACGCAAAACGACTGGTTCAAAAAATCGGCGCAGAAAATTGATCCGTACACCGATTATTTTGTCTGGAGCAAGGAAATTCCCGCAGGCGCATGGGGCAAGCCGTGGGCGCCGCCGGAACATCCTGATTGGGGCTATAATAAGCCAGAATGGGTCTGGATTTTCAACGAAGAGCGCGGCGAATATTATTATGCCGCTTTCGACGGCAGCCAGCCGGATTTGAATCTCCGCAACCCGAACGTCGTTGAGGAATTGAAGAAATTGGCGAAATTCTGGATTGACAAGGGGTTTGACGGCTTCCGTCTCGACGCGATCCGCTACGCCATCGAAACCGGCCCGTATCCCGGCCAAGCCGATACGGAAGAATCGCTGAAATTCTGGACGGATTTCAACCAGTACGTCAAAAGCCTGAACCCGAACGTCATGCTGATCGGCGAAGTGTGGGCGGATACCGGCATTATCGCCAAATATTACGATCAGGGGAACGGGATTGATCTCTGCTTCGATTTCAATTTCGGCGGCGAGTTGATGAATGCGCTGAATGCGGCGACGATTCAACAGGGGCAATTCGGCAGCGCGGGCGTCGCCGAAGGGCAGAAGACCTTAGCGCAGGCCATGCAGGCCAATTTCAACGGCAAAGCCGAGAGCGCGGCGCCGGTCAGTTTTTATTCGCCCTTCCTGACCAACCACGATCAGGAGCGCGTCATGCATCTGTTAGGCGATGATGCGGCGAAGATGAAAATGGCGGCGGCGCTGCTGTTGACCTCGGTTGGCACGCCGTTCATGTACTACGGCGAGGAAATCGGCCTCACGCAGACGCAGACCGGCGACGACATTTTCAAGCGCGCCCCGATGCAGTGGAACGACTCCGCGCAGGCGGGCTTTTCGACCGGCGACAAGGTGTGGGTGGATGATGGCAAATGGGTGCCGTGGCGGAAAGATCATCAAGCATGGTGGACGCCGATGTGGAACGCCGCGCAAGATAAGGCGGCGCATAGCGTGGCCGGGCAGCAGGCTGACCCGAATTCGCTGCTGAATCTCTACAAAAAGCTCATTGCCATTCGCAAGGCCAACCCGGAATTTTGCAACGCGGCGAACGATTCGATTGCGTTTCTTGACACGGCGGCGAATGTCTATGCCTTCAAGCGAACCGCGCCGGATGGGCAAGCGTCTCTTGTCATCATGAATGGCTCGTTAGCGGAAACGACCGAAACAGTGCTTGAGGAACTCAAAGGCAAGACGTTTACGAATCTGCTTGATGGGCAAGACATCGCCTTTGCTGACGGCAACGTGTCGCTCGCGCCCGGCGGGTTCTATCTGCTGAAGGTCAAATAATAACAATTTTCAAGACATCGTAGGGGCGTTCAATTGAACGCCCCTACTGTTGAATTGATCGTTTTTACCGCCAATTTTTTGATTTCGCGCCAAGACGCAAAGACGCCAAGAATGTTAAAAAAACAGCCTTGGCGTCTTTGCGTCTTGGCGCGAGAAATTCAGAAAATTATTTTTACTCACTTCTCAAGCGCGTATTTCTGAATCTTGGAATAGAGCGTGCTGCGCGTAATGCCGAGCAATTTGGCCGTTTGATACTTATTCCATTTCGTCGCCTGCAAGGTTTTCAGAATCAAATCCCGCTCATGCTCATACAGCGACGCCGCCGAACTCGCCTTCGCTGACGGCTCTTCAGGGATGACCACGACGCCCTGCCGCAATTTAACGGGCAAATCTTCCGGCAGAATCGTCGCGCCGGACGCCATTACGACCGCCCGCTCAATCGTGTTTTCCAATTCGCGGACATTGCCGAACCAATCGTAGCGCATCAGCAATTCCATCGCGCTTTGCGAACATTTCAAGACTTTTTTGCCCGTGCTTTTGCTGTATTTTTTCCGAAAATGTTCGATTAAATCGGGAATGTCCTCTTTGCGCTGGCGCAGCGGCGGCACTTCAATCATAATCACGTTCAGGCGATAAAACAGGTCTTCCCGGAAGCGTTTCGCATTCATTTCGGTTTCTAAATTTTTGTTCGTGGCCGCGACGATGCGCACGTCGGATTCCAGCGTTTTTTCGCCGCCGACGCGCTCGAACGTCTTATTTTGCAGAACGCGCAGCAGCAAAATCTGGCTGTGCGGCGAAATTTCACCGATTTCATCGAGAAACAGCGTGCCGCCTTTGGCAAGCTCGAAGCGGCCGAGTTTGCGGCGATGCGCGCCCGTAAACGCGCCGCGCTCGTGGCCGAACAATTCGCTTTCGAGCAGATGCTCGGAATACGCGGCGCAATTCACGACGATGAACGGCTTATTTTGCCGGTGGCTGTACGCATGAATCGCCTGCGCGATCAATTCTTTGCCCGTGCCGCTTTCGCCGTGAATCAGGACAGTCGAGTCGGTTTGGGCGACGCTGACGATCAAATCGTAAATGTCCTGCATTTTCGGGCTGCGCCCAACCATCTCGTGCAACCCCTCGCGCGGCGCGGCAAAGCGGGCAGCGGGCGGCGTAATATCCTGAATAATCCCCTGCATCCCGACCGTCCGGCCATCCTCGAAAATCGGGCGCGTGTAAATCGAAATCGTCAACACCGCGCCCTGTTTATGAAACACGCGGAATTCGCCGGAAAGCGGCTGTTCGCGGCGCAGCGTCAGGCGAAACGCCGCTTTCGCCTCTTCTAAATCTTCGGGAATGACGCAGGAGAAAAAATTCGCGCCGGTCATTTCTTCGGGCGCGTAGCCGAGAATGTCCTGAATGCGGTGATTGACGAACAAAATCGTCCCTTTCGGATCGGCCTGAAACACAACTTCGTTGACGTTTTCAATCAAATGTTTATATACCGCCTTTTCTTCGCTGACCGCGTGAAACAGGAGCATGTTGTCAATCGTCATGGCGATTTGCGGCGCGATGCGGCGCAGAAAATCCATGCATGACGCGGCAAACCGGTCGCGGGCGTAGCGCCCGAAATGCAGCATGCCGATGACCTGTTCCTTGAACAGCAACGGAAAAAAGAGCGATTCCGCCAAGCGTCCGTCAATCATGGCGAACAGATGCGGATGCGCGTCGGCGGGATATTCCACGATTTCCGGCTTGCCGAGCCGGATAATCTGCTCCAGTGGCGACCCCGCCAGCGAGACTTCGCGGTCGGTCAGGCTGAACGTGACCTTTTCCGCCTGCGCGGTGAAAAAAATGCGGATGGTTCGCGGCATGTTGCCGTGCAGCAGCAAATCCATGCGGTCAAACGCGAACATCATCGCCGCTGCCCGGCTGACGGCGCGATACACCTCTTCAATCGGCTGGCCGGACAGCAGGGCGTTATTCACCGCGTCAATCGCTTCGCGCTCCGCCTCAGCCGATTTGCGCGGCGTCACGTCGCGAAGGTTGGCGAAAATCGCCTGCTTCCCGCGATATTCGATAATTGAGGCGTTAATTTCCACCCACACGAGCGCGCCGTCTTTGCGCCGTACCCGCCGCTCCTGAAATTTGGCCGACCGCCGGTCTTTCAGGCTTTGCAAAAGCTGCTGCACGAGGCGCTGCTCGTCGGCCTGCTGCCAAAAATCTTTGACCGTCATAGCAAGCAGTTCTTCTTTCGTGTAACCTAACAGCCGCTCGGCCTGCCGGTTGCATTCGACAATTCGCTGCGTGTCGAAATCGAGGCTGAAAATCGCGTCGCTGGCGTCCTCGAACAGGACGCGGTATTTTTCTTCGGATTCCTGAAGCTGCGCGATTTTCACGGCGGCTTCCTGCTCGAAACGCTCGATCATCAGCGACGTTTCGGCGGCGAAGCGGACATGCTGGGCGGCGACGCGAAAAAATGCCCGCTCGTCGTCATCGGCATGATGATGGCGGGCGCTGAGCAGCAGCGTCATGCCATGCAGCCGACCGTGCGCCCAGAGCGGCAGAGCGGCCAACGAAGCCATGCCCGCCTCAAGGCAGGCGCGGAGCAGGGGGTGCGCGTTGGCGAGATGCGCCGCCGCCGGAAGTTCGAATGTGCTGAATTCCAGCGTGGAAAGGCCGCATTGCGAAAATTCATCCAAAAGCAGATGCGGATAGCGCAGAAACAGCGCGTTGTTCCCGGACGAGGCGAAGAGCGCAAAGCGGTTGTCGGCCGCATGCCAAAGATAGATACCGTTGCCCGCCGCATCGAGATAGTCCGCCATCCATGCGCTGAACGCGCTGAGCGCGGCGTCGAATGACGCGCTTTCCTCAAAGGTTTTCGTTAAGCGGGCGAGCAGTTTGATGCCGTCATCCTTGCTTTTGAGCCAAGGGAAAATTTTTTTTCTGCGTGGCAATACGTTCATGTCATAGGCGTTCGAAACCTGAAAGAATGTGCAGGCGTTTCAGATTTCCCTGCGGAGTCTCATTTTGCGCATGATTTTTTTATTGACTTTCTTCTCCAATCTTCATAACGTTTCTCCCATCTTGCGCGCCGTGAAACGGAATTTGTTAGAAAATTCCGTTTCTTGAGGCCGCAATATATTGGGGTTATGTAGGGAATGCGGAAAATTCTGTCAAACGAATTCACGGATTGTTTGGGGCGAACTGCGGGACGCATCTCGCGAGAAAGCAACGTTGAAGGAATTGCGGCGCGAAGAAACCCGGTTCCTCCGCGTTTATACATGCGATGCCGATAGGTGAAACAAGGATACCAATGAGTGAAAAACATACGACGCAATGGCGAATTTTGTTGAGCATTGGAATGGCGTGTTTCCTGCTCTGGGGCGGCGCGTTCGGGCGGCTTGCGCTCTGCGCCGAGACGGAAGCCGAGCAGGTGGCGCAATGGCTTGAGAAGGCGCAGGCGAGTTTCGAGCGGCAGGAATTTATCGCCAGTTACGAGGCGTGCCGGAAAGCGTTGGCGATTGACCCTCTGCATCAGGCTGCGCGGGAAAAAGTCTATGAAATCGCCACGATTTATAAAGTCTCCGAAGAAGCCGCCCGCAAGGAGCAGGATGACGCGCAAGCCAATATGCTGCAACGCCAGCACCGGATGATTGTCCGCGACATGCTGAACATGTTCACGCTGCAATTAGAGCAGCGGTTAGGGACGTATAGCGAATATAAAACGCGAGCGAAGCAGGGCGAAAACATGCAGGAAAAAATCGAGCCTGCACTGCGCGGCATCATTACCGTTCTTCAGCAGCTTAAATTTATTTACGAGGAGTTTCCGCGAGATTCGTCCAAGACGGATCGAATGGTGGAACGCATCAATAAAACGTTGGCGACATACGAACAAGAATTGGCGGCGTATCGTCAAACGAAATAAGGGCCAACAATTGAAAACGTGAAGATAAATTGAATATATGGGAGGGAATGAGAAAGATTATGCGACAGATTGACGTAAAAATTTGGTTATTCATGGGGCTGTTGAGCTTGTCGGCGTTGATGGGATGCGCGAAGGCGCCTGTTTCCGCGCCCGCGCCGCAGCATTCAGTTGACGAGGCGCAGCGCATGGTGGCGGACGCGCAAAAACATCTGCGCGTGTTGGAAAGTTTGGCGGCGTCTGAAAAATTTCCGCAAGAGTTTGCGAAAGCGAACGAGAGAATCGCGCGCGCGGAACGCAGCCTGACGGGCAATCTGAACGACGAAGCTTATGAATCGGCGCAAGCGAGCTTGCAGATTTCTCAAGGTATCATTCGGAAAATGTACCGCGACATCGCGGAGGCGGCGCAAAAAACCAAAAGCGATTTGGAAACCTTGTCGGCGGACGATCCTGAAAATCCGCTCCCGGAATTTCTGCCTGAATTGGAAAAAATTTTGGATTATTCGGATCAACTTGAGCAGCAGGAGTTCATTGATCCCGACAAATTGGCCGAAGATGTCAACACGCTGAAGCAGATTGAACTTAACGCCATGAAAAATCTTGAAAAAACGCTGGAAATGGATTTTTCGTTCGAGGCCGGAAAATATGAATTATCGAACATCGGGAAAACCGCGCTCGATGAATATTATCAGGATGTGCTGCGCGGCCGCCAGTCGTTTGTCGCGCTCTATCCGGGCATTCCGGTGACAATTTCCGTCAAAGTCGTCGGCTATGCGGATCAGGTCGGATTCCAGCCCGGCACGAAATTATATCGGCGCATCGTGGAAGAAGCCGGAGACGCCTTGCCGAAAGACTGGGAGGCGCGCCGGAAATATTTTAATCAGCGTTTGTCGGAGCTTCGCGCGCAGGCGATTGCCGATTATCTCGAACAGTTGATTTATCGGGATATTCTCCCGCAAGAGCAGACGCACGTTGAGAAGCTTGTGCGCGGCGCAGGCGAAGAACTGCCGCCCAATCTCAAACCGCCCTATCCGTATCAGGATCCCCGTCGTCGGCGCTGCAATATTTACAGCACGATTACCGCGCAATAAGGATGTGTTCGCCACAGATTGACACAGATTTGCGCGGATTTTTGAGGAATTTTTTATAGAGGCAGGCGTTGATCATGAGACTTCTTGCAAAAGTCCATTCCGTTCGCCCTGAGCCTGTCGAAGGGTGCGCTTGGCCGGTGTTTCTCCCTGAAAATACGCTCTTCGACAGGCTCAGAGCGAACGGATTGTCGAGGAAACAATGACTTATGCAAGAGGTCTATTGATAAAAGACTTCAAAAGTCTTCAAGACGTTTGAAGTCTCGCCCTCATTATGGGAATTTCGGTTTTCGGCATCAATCATCACGTCGTCGAATTGCCCGTGTTAGAGCAGCTTTCGCTGAATTGCGACGAGGTGATGAAATCGCTGTTTCTGCTGCGTCGCGCCCCGGAAATCGAGGAACTTGCCATTCTTTCGACTTGCAACCGCACGGAATTTTACGCGGTCGCGCCGGACGCCCGCGCCGCCGCCCGCCTGTTTATCTCACAGATGCAGCACCTCAAAGGGAACATTTCCGGCAGCGTCTTCGATAAATTTTATTTGAAAGAGGAGGCCGACGCCAAGCGGCATCTGCTTCGCGTCTCGTGCGGCCTCGATTCGCTTGTCGTCGGCGAAAATGAGATTGCCGGGCAAATCAAAGAAGCGTATCGCCGCGCCTGTGAGCGCGATGCCGCCGGAACGCTGCTGCATAAGCTGTTTCATGTCGCGTTCAAAACTTCGAAGCGCGTCAAAAACGAGACCGACATCAGCAAAGGCTGCTGTTCAATCGGCGCGGCGGCGGTGGATATGACCGACCAGTTTTGCGCCGGAATGCGGGGCGCGACGGTGCTGCTCATCGGCGCGGGCGAGATTGGGCAGACGACCGCCCGCATTCTCTGCAAGCGCGGCTTTGCGCGGGTGATGATTGCCAATCGCACGGCGGACAAAGCGGCGGCGATTGCCAAAGAAATCGGCGGCATGGCGATTCCGTTTCACGCCATGTATGAAATGATGGGCAGCGTGGACGTGATCATCAGTTCGACCAGCGCGCCCGGCTATCTCGTCACGCGCGCCGACATGGAGGCGTTTTTGCTGCGCCGCGAATCCAAGCCGCTTCTGATTGTGGACATCGCGCTGCCCCGCGACTTTGACCCGGAAATCGGCGAGCTGCCCGGCGTCACGGTGAAAAATATCTATAACCTCCGCGACGTGGTTGACGCGAATCTCAAGCGCCGCGAGCAGGAGGCCGCCCTTGCGGAGCAGATTGTTGAAGAAGAATTGCGGAAATTCACCGACTGGCAGCGCTCCTTGCGCATCACGTCCGCGATTGAAGCGATCCGGCGGCATGTCGAGGACATCCGGCGCGAAGAGCTTGCCAAATGCCGCCACCGTTTTCAGGATGACGTGTTCGGCGACGTGGAGAAATTGACGAGCAGCATTGCCGGAAAATACATGCACGCGCTCGTCGCGCAGTTGAAGGCGCTGCATGAGGAGAACCAGCTTGACGCGGAGAATATGCGGGCGATTGAGCGATTATTCGCCTTGAAACCGCCGGAAAACTAAGGGATATTGAAACCACAAAGACACAAAGATCACAAAGAAAAATGAAAAATTCCTTTGCGAGCCTTACGCCTTTGTGCTGTAACTAACGAGAACATGCCATGTTAAACACCACGACAAGCAACGAGTTATTTGCGCGGGCGCAGCGCGTCATTCCGGGCGGCGTCAATTCG
>CAZCGG010000025.1:0-1227 GCA_964498135.1 uncultured Candidatus Moduliflexus sp. | reverse complement strand
AAGCAACGAGTTATTTGCGCGGGCGCAGCGCGTCATTCCGGGCGGCGTCAATTCGCCGGTGCGAGCGTTCAAAAGCGTCCGCCGGAATCCGCTGTTCATCCGCCGCGCAGACGGGAGCAGAATTTATGACGCGGACGGCAACGAATATCTTGATTTCGTCGGCTCGTGGGGGCCGATGCTGCTCGGCCATTCCCATCCTGCGGTCAAAGAGGCGATTTTGCAGGCCGCGCAGGACGGCACGAGCTACGGCGCACCGACCGAAAAAGAAATTCTTCTCGCCGAATTGATCTGCGACATGATGCCCTCCATCGAAATGGTGCGGCTCGTGAACAGCGGCACGGAGGCGACGATGAGCGCGGTTCGCCTTGCGCGGGCGTTCACCGGCCGCGAAAAGATTATTAAAATCGAAGGATGTTATCATGGACACGGCGACAGCTTTTTGATCAAGGCCGGTTCGGGCGCGACGACGCTCGGCGAGCCGAACAGCCCCGGCGTGACGCGCGGCGTGTCGCAAGATACGCTGATTGCGCCGTTCAATGATGCCGCCGCGATTCGCGCCTTATTTGAAGCGTATCCGGCGCAGATCGCCGCGCTGATTCTTGAGCCGATTCCGGCGAACATGGGCGTGATTCTACCGCAAGACGGCTATTTGCAAGAACTCCGCGCCATCACGACGCAACACGGCAGCCTGCTGATTTTCGATGAGGTGATCTCCGGCTTCCGCGTCGCGCCGGGCGGAGCGCAGGCGCATTACGGCGTCGCGCCCGATCTGACGACGCTCGGCAAAATCATCGGCGGCGGCCTGCCGATTGGCGCGTATGGCGGGCGCAAAGACATTATGCGGCACATATCGCCGTCGGGCGCGGTGTATCAGGCCGGAACGCTTTCCGGCAATCCGGTCGCGGTCAGCGCGGGCATTGCGACGCTGCAAACCATCACGCGCGAGAACGTGATTGAGCAGGTCAACCGGAAGGCGGCGCGATTCGTTCAGCAGATGCAAGCGATTCTGGACGCCGCGCCCGCGCCGACGCGCCTCAATGCCATCGCCTCGATGCACACGCTGTTTTTTCAGGCCGGGACGGTCAACAATTATCAGGACGCGCTGCGCTCGGATACGGCGCGTTTTGCCGCATTTTTCAACGCCATGCTGGAACAGGGAATTTATCTCGCGCCGTCGCAATTCGAGGCGGCGTTCATCTCGCTCGCGCATACGGACGAGGAGTTGGA
>CAZCGG010000024.1:19215-31693 GCA_964498135.1 uncultured Candidatus Moduliflexus sp. | reverse complement strand
GAAGACGCCAACCGCGCCAAAAGCGTATTTTTGGCGAACATGAGCCACGAACTCCGCACGCCGTTGAACGCGATTATCGGTTTTGCTCAACTCCTCCAGCACAACGCGAAACTCCTCTTTCCTGAGGCGCAGGAAAGCATTTCGATCATTTACCGCAGCGGCGAGCATCTGCTCACGCTCATCAATCAAGTCCTCGATTTGACCAAAGATGACGTTGGCCGCTTGACGCTGAATCTGAGCGATTGCGACCTGTTTGGGCTGCTCGCCGAGATCGAAAGCTTTTTCTCCCTCAAAATCAAAAGCAAATCGCTTTCCCTGACCGTCCATCGCGCCGACGACGTGCCACAATATCTCCGCGCGGACGCGGTAAAACTGCGGCAAGTGCTGATCAATCTGCTGAATAACGCGGTCAAATTCACCGACGCGGGCGGCATTACCGTGCGCGTGCGGCGTTTGCCGAGCGACGCGGAGACGCACATTCTTTCGTTCGAAATCGAAGATACCGGGCGCGGCATTGCGAAGGAAGAACTGCCGCTGCTCTTTCAGCCGTTCATGCAGACCGAAAGCGGGCGGCAAGCGCAGGAAGGCACGGGCTTGGGCTTGACGCTCTGCCGGAGATTCGTGAAATTGATGGGCGGGAACATTGACATCCGCAGCGCGCTCAATCGAGGCACGACCGTCATTTTTTCGATTCATGCCGGTCTGTCGGAGATGATTGAGCCGCCGCGCCGCGCCGCGCGCCACGCGATTGCCCTTGAGCCGGGGCAGCCGCGCTATCGCCTGCTTATCGCAGACGATAAGCCGGATAATCGGACGCTGCTCATCAAGCTGCTGGCGCCGTTCGGCTTTGACCTGCGCGAGGCGCGGAACGGGCAGGAAGCGGTGGACATCTCGCAGGAATGGCCGCCGCATCTGATTTTCATGGATTTGCGGATGCCGATTTTGGGCGGCTATGAGGCGGTCGCGGAGATTCGCCGCCGCGCATCAGAGAACGCGCCGGTCATCATTGCGTTGAGCGCGAGCAGCATTGAGGAGGAATTGTCCACCGCGCTCTCGAAAGGGTGTCAGCATTTTCTCCGCAAGCCGTTTCAAAGCAGCGAAATTTTCGAGAGTTTGGAGCGATTTTTGGGCATCCGGTTCGTGTATGAAGATGATCCGGCGGCTTCGGACGACATGGATTTATCCAATGCGCTGACGCACTTGACGCCCGCCGCGCTGGCCGCGCTGCCCGATGATCTGCGCGAAGAATTGCGCTACGCGGTCAGGATCGTGGATTTCGAGCAGCTCACCACGAAGCTTGCCGAACGGATCCGCCCATATAACGCCCCGTTTGCGGATGCCATCGCGCGCGTCATGTTCGAATATCGCGTGGATTTGTTAGACCAGCTTTTTCAAAACAGCGAACAGTAAACGCAAAGGCCGCAAAAGGCGCAAGAGACGCAAACGTTTGCGTCTTTCGCGTCGTTTGCGCCTCTTGCGTTAAATAAGGAGGATGTTCTATGCAACGACTGTCCCGTTTGACCTGCGCGTTTTTGTTGTCAGTTGCGATGTTCGCGGCGCCCGCTTTTGCCGAGCCGCCCGCGCTTGCGGAAATCGAAGACCTGCTGGCGGATCGGAATTACCCCGAAGCGATTGCGAAATTGCAAGCCGCCTTGCAGCAGCCGCCGGAAAACGCCGATTATCTTGCCTTGTTGTTAGGCAACGCCTATTTTTACCAGCAAGATTACCCCAACGCGATCCAGACGTATCAGCAGCTTGCCGCCGATTATCCGGCCTCAGCGTGGCGGCAGAAAGCGCTCTTCGGCGCGGCGGAAAGCCACGTTCGCGCCAAGCAGTTCCGCGAGGCGGGCGACATCTATCTGCCCGCCGTCACGCAGCTTGTCTCGCCGGAGCGCAAGGAGCGCCTCGCCAGCGTTTACCTGAATTTCGCGGAGGAATTTTTCACCGGCGCATGGGTGAAGCGCGTCGAGCAGCAGGGGCTTGAAGAGCGGCCGGATTACGCCCGCGCCAAGACCTTTTACGAACTCGCCTTGCAGATGGAACTCAGCCCTGCGAAAGCCGAAGACGTGCGCTTTCAGATCGCCCGGTGCGCCTATGAATCGGGCGGATACGACGAAGCCGCCGCGCTTTTTGCCGCGCTGCAAACAGACTATCCGCAAGGGGCGCATCTGACGCAGACGGCGTATTATCTCGGCCAATCCTACCTGAAACAGGGCGATCTGCTCGCCGCCCGCCGCGTCCTCCGCGATTTCATCCGCGATCATCCGCAGGACGCCGAAACGCCGGAAGCCGCCTTTTTGATTTCGCGCACGTTTCGCTTGCCGTCGCCCGCGTCATCGGAAGAGTTGGAACTCGGCATTCAAAGCCTGCGCGAATTTCTCGCCGCGTATCCGAACGATCCCCGCGCGCCGCAAGCGGATTTCGAAATCGGCCTGTCCAATTACAATTTCCGGCGGCATGAGGACGCGGCCGCCGCGCTGACCGCGCACCTGCAAAAATATGAAGCCATGCCGCAAGATTCCCAGCCCGCCGGGAAAAATCAGGAAGGCATCATGCCGCCCGCCGAGACGCTGCCGTTAGCGCGGTATTATCTCGGCTTGACGTATCAGCAGCAGCGCAAATTCCCGGAAGCGATTGCGGTTTGGCAGGAATTCTTGCAGAAATACCCGTCTCACAGCCAATGGAGCGAGGCGCAGCGCCAGATTATCGAAACGGAATTGCTGATCGCGGAGACGCATTTCGAGGAAAAACGCTACGACGACGCCCGCGCCGCGTGGGAGCAATTTTTGAGCAGCCGCCCGCTTGACCCGCGCGCCCCCGAAATCATGCGGCGCATCGGCGACACGTTTGAGCGGCAGGAACGCTTTCAAGACGCCATCACGCAATGGAAGCGCGCGGTCTCGAAATACCCGCAGACCGACCCGGCATCGCAGGCGCAATTCGACATCGGGCGGCTGCTGGAGACAAAGCTGCTGCGCGTTCAGGACGCCTACGACGCCTATAAATTGGTGACGTGGGGCGCGCACGCCAGCGCGGCGCAGGAGCGCATGAACGAGATGCAGGCCAAAAACCTCGAAGTCTTGACCGAGCGCGTTTTCCGCTCGAACGAAACGCCGACGTTGAAGATCACGACGCGCAACATCGAAAAGCTGACGTTCAAAATGTTCAACGTTGACCTTGCCACCTATTTTCGCAAAACACAGACCACCGAGGGCGTGGATCAGCTTGACATCGCCCTGATTGACCCTGATTTGACGTGGCAGGAAGCGATTGCGGGCTATGAAAAATACCGCAGATTCGAGAATCAATTTACCATGAAATTCAGCGCGCCTGGCGCGTATTTGGTCACGTGCAGCGAGGAAAGCGCGGAGAAAACGACCGGCTACGAGGCCACCGCGTTCGTCCTCGTCTCCGACCTCGACGTGATTGCAAAATCCACGAAACGCGACGCGCTGATTTTTGCCCAAAACATGCGGACCGGCGCGGCGCAGCCGGGCGTGAAATTTCTGTTCAGCGACGGCGAAAAAATCTTTTTCGAGGGCACGACGCAGGCCGACGGCGTGTTTCATCAAACGCTGAGCGCCTTAGAGAACGCGCCGGATTTCCGCGTGTTTGCGTATGACGGCAAGCATTACGCCGCCACCACGCTCGATCTCGCTGAGTTGCAGTACGTCAAGGCGACGCAGGCGCGGGGCTATATTTACACGGATCGCCCGGCGTATCGCCCCGGCCAGCAGGTCAACATCAAAGGAATTCTCCGCGAAGCCGACGCCTCCGGCGCGCTGCGCGTTCCGCAAGCAGGAAATGCGGCGGCGCGGTATGCCGTGAGCGTCCTGAATTCACAGGGCGCGACGGTGTTTCAGGATGAGACGCCGCTGACCGAATTCGGCTCGTTCGCGCTCGATTTCAGCCTCAGCCCCGCCGCGCCGACCGGCGAATACCGGATGCTCGTCGCGCGCGGCGACGCGGAGAGCTATTCCGGCGCGTTCCGCGTGGAGCAGTACAAGCTGGAAAAGCTCAAATTGACGATTGAGACCGACCGCGACGTCTATTTTCGCGGCGAAACCATCACCGGCGTAATCCGCGCCGCCTACTATTACGGCGAACCGGCGCGGGAAAAGGCCGTCAGCTACGCGCTCGCGGGCGTGGAAACGCTCTCCGGCGTGACCGGCGCGAACGGCGAAATTCCGTTTTCCCTCAGCACCCGCGATTTCGCCGAAAGCCAAACCATCACGCTGACCGCCCGGCTCGACGACGAAAACGTTCAAACCGGCAAGACGGTCTGGCTGGCGACGCGGGGCTTTGCGTGCGAGGTGAAGACGATTCGCAGCGTTTATTTGGCGGGCGAAGACATCGAGGTCAAGGTCAAGACGACCGATCCCGCCGGAAAGCCGCAGCCGCAGGCGATGACGCTGCTCGTGCTGAAAAAAGAGACGACGCCGCGCGGCGAGCCGTCGGAGATGAAAATCTCCGAGCAGGCTGTCACGACGGGCGACGACGGCAGCGGCCGCGCGATGATTCGACTTGAGCAGGGCGGCGATTACATCGTCCGCGCCGCCGGCCGCGACCGTTTTGATCATCCGGTTTCCGGCGAAACCGCGCTTTTTATTTCCGGCAAAGAGGACGAAATTCACCTCCGCTTCATCACCGACGCCGAGGAGTTCAAAGTCGGCGACGCGCCCGACATCACGCTCTTTTCGCGGGCGGCGGACGGCTTGGGCTTGCTGACTTACGAAGGCGAGGCGATTCTTTCCTACCAAATTCTGCCGCTTCGCAACGGCAAAAACCCGATTGCGCTGCGCATTGCCGACGAACACGCGCCGAATTTCACGCTCAGCGTCGCGCAGATGGCCGGAAACAAGCTGCATCAGGCGCAGAAGGAATTTTCCGCGATTCGGCAACTGCGCATTGCGCTGAGCGTCAAACAGCCGGAACAGCAGGCCGCGCCGGAATTTTTCAAGCCCGCCGAGACGGTCAGCGTGGAAATCACGACGACCGACCAGAACGGTAAGCCGGTGGCCGCCGAATTGTCGCTGGCCATGGTGGATGAAGCCCTGTTCGCCCGCTACGCCGACGCGCTCCCGCCGATTGGCAGCGTCTTTTACGATCAGCGGCGCGAAATTGCCTCGAAAGTTGATTCATCCTGCACGTTTGAATTCGAGGCCGAAACGCGGGAAATTGTCAGCGAAATCGTTGAAGAAGAGCAGCGCGCCGCCGAAGAAATCCAACTTCTGTCAGCCCCGCCCTCGCCAATGGAAGAGGAGCGCGCGGATTTCAAAGACGGCTTGCTGTCAAAAACGGAAGCGGAGACTCCGCTTCGTTATTTATTGCCCGAGCCGCCAAAAATGGCGATGGACGAGCTTGCGGCAAACGCGCCGATGACGGGCGAAAAGATGCAGAAACGCGACGAGGCCGCGACCGGCAAGGAATTTCTCGCCGCGCTGCGCGACTATTTCCCGGAAACCGGCTACTGGAATCCGCGCATTGTCACGGACGCGGACGGGAAAGCCGTCGTCGCCGTGAAATTGCCCGATTCGACGACGGAATGGCGGTTCACGAGCCGGGGCGTGACGCAGGCGACGCTGGTGGGCGACGCGACGAGCCGCATTGTGACGAAACTGCCGTTTTTCGCCGAAATGAAGACGCCCGCCGTTTTCACCGAAGGCGACCGCGCGACGCTGCTGGCAACCGCGCGCAACGGCACGGGCGCGGATCAAGAAGTCGCGCTGTCGTTCGCGGCGCGGCGCGATGCGGCGGTGATCGCGCAGCAGGAGCAGACGGTCAGCGTGAAAAATCAGCGCGTGGCAGAGGCGGCGTATTCGCTTGATTTGTCGCAGATCGCGGACGCGCGGACGCCGCTCACGCTCGAATTGACGGCAACCGCCGGGGCATTTCAGGATCGGATTCAGCGCGTCGCGCCGGTGCAGGCGTGGGGCGTCGAATACGCGGCGACGAAAAGCGGCGCGGCGCGGGACGATCAGACCGTCGAAATCTCCCTTCCGGCGGGGCGCAGCTACGTTTCGCGGCAGATGACGATTCGGCTCAACCCGTCGCGTGACCGCACGCTGCTCGATTTGGCGGAAGATCGCCCCTGGCCGTGCCGAGAGCCATCGTCGTCCTCGATTCATCAGGCCGTCGTGCTGCTGTACGCGCTCCGCTATTCGGAACGCCCTGAAAATATGGGCATGCTGGCTGAGGCGCGGCCGCGCTTCAAGGCGCTGCTGAACGATATTCAACAGCGTCAAAACCCGGATGGCGGCTGGAATTGGGCGGGCTTGGCGGCGCAGAGCGATCTGTTCGTGTCGGCGGACGCCGTGAGCCTGCTGGCTGAGGCGAACCGACTTGGCTGGCGCGTCCGGCCGGATGTCCTGCAAAACGGCCTGAACTACCTGAAACGAGAATTCCAGAGCGCGGCGGAGAACGAAATCAAAACCTATCTGCTTTACGCCCTGACCGTCGCCGGAGACGTGGATTTTGCGCATGTCAACCGCGTTTATCGGGAGCGCAACAGCCTGCGCACGGGCAGCCTCGCGCTGTTAGCGCTGATGTTTCACCGGCTGAACCGGCCTGAATTGGCGGCGGAAATCAACGGCATGCTGACGGCGCGGGCGACGCGGCAGACCGATAGCGCGACCGGCGCGACGCTTGCGTTTTGGCCGTCGGATTCGCCGTTCCGGTGGCTCGAAGGCGATATTGAAACGACCGCGCTCGCGCTGTTGGCGGCGCAAACCGTCGCGCCGCAAGCGGATGTGACCACGCAGGCGATGGAGTGGCTGAACGCACAGCGCGTATGGATCGGCTGGGGTTCGACCCGCGCCAACGCCCGCGTCGCCGCCGCGCTGTTCCAATATCTGACCGCCGCGCAATTCGCGGAAGACCGCTATACGCTCGACATCAGCGTCAACGGCGCGCCGGTGAAGCGGATCGAGGTCAACGGCTCGCAGGCCGCGCAGACGCTTGACATTCCGGCGGAGTTGCTGCGCGATCAGGGGAACGCCGTGCGCTTTGCCTTCGAGGGGCGCGGCGCGGCGAATTTCGTCTGCGCCCTGAAAGGCATGAGCCGCGACATGGCCGAAACGCAGCAGTTTGTGGACGTTCATCGCTTTTACGAACCCGCGCCGCTGACGCACAAAGGCCGCGAGATTCAGCGCGGTTTCAGCGTACTGGAAGGCTCGTATGCGACGTGGCGCAACGCGCTGACGCAGATTCCGCTCGGCGGCTTCGGGCGCGTGACGGTCGAATACAGCCGACGGCAATACGATTACGACCAGCCGTACCGCAACCAGCCGCTCATCATCGAAGAGCCGATTCCGGCGGGCGGCATGGTGTTAGAGCAGACGATTCAGGGGAATGTCACCGATTATGAAATCCGCGACGGCAAGCTGACGCTGTATCTGCAAAACGCGAGCTACGGCGCGGTGACGTATGACCTGTACGGCTACATGCCGGGCGCGTTCCGAGTCTTGCCGACGAAAATTCTGTTCCCGTACGCGCCGGAGCGCTTCGATTACGGCGCGGCGTATAACATCACCGTCTTGCCGCGCGGCGAGGCCGTTTCCGAGACTTATAAACAGACGCCGGACGAACTCTATTACTACGGCAAAGCGTTGTTCGACGACAAACGCTTGACAGAGGCGCGGCCATTGCTGACGGAGCTTTTCGAGACGTACCGGCTGCAATCCGAGCCGTACCGCGACACGGCGAAAATGCTGATGTACATTGCCATCGCGGAGCGCAACAGCCGCGACATCGTGCGTTTTTTCGAGGTGTTGAAGGAAAAATACCCCGACCTCGTGCTGAGTTTCGCCGATATTCTGCGCGTCGCGGAGGCGTATGCCGGAATCGAGGAGTTTGAGCGCGAAGCGCAGGTGTTGCGCGCCACCGCCGAAGCCTCGTTCCTGAAAGACGTGCAGGTGAGCGGGACGCTCGAAGCGCAGGGGCAATTCCTGCCGTCGGTCGAGTACACGCGCGCCGCGCTGCTGGAATATCCCGATCTGCCGGTGACGGAAAGCGCGTTTTACGGCTTGTCGCAACTGCTGTATAGCGAAGCCGAATCGCGCCGGAACGCGCCGCTTTCCGCGAAACCGTCGCGGCAAGAACTGTTGCGCCGCGCTATCGCCATGCTGCGAGAATTTCTCACGCGCTACCCGGAACAGCCGATTGCCGATGAAGTCAGTTTTTCGCTGGCAAACGCCTATCTTGACCTTGAAGAGTTCGAGACGGTCGCGCAGTTGGCGCAGCGTTTCCGGCAGCGTTACCCGAAAAGCGCGTATTTGAGCGGCTATGAATATCTTGAGGGCTACGCCGATTTCGAGCGCGAATTGTATGACGAATCGCTGAAACTCTGCCAGAACGTCGCCACAGGCGCGTATCCCGACAAGCAGGGGAATCTGCGCGAGAGCGACCACAAATATCTCGCCATGTATTTGATGGGACAGATGTATCACGCGATGGGCAAGCCGGAACAGGCGCTTGCGCATTATGAGCAGGTCAAAGACCGCTTCCCAGACGCGGCGGAGGCGATGGCGCATTTCACCCGCAAAGGGCTGAAATTGGAGGACGTGACGACCTTTGCGCCGGGCGAGCAGGCCGCGCTGACGCTCCGTTACCGGAATGTCAAAGAGGTTGACGCGCGGGCGTATCGCGTGGATTTGATGAAATTCTACCTGCTGCAAAAAAACCTGAACGACATCACGAACATCAACCTTGCCGGAATCACGCCGTATTATCAAGCGACTGCGCCGGTCGGCGACGGCAAAGATTACGCCGAAAAGACGATGACGCTCACGCTGCCGCTCAAGGAGGAGGGCGCGTACCTGATTGTCGTGAAAGAGGCGGAAATTGACGCCTCCGGTTTGGCGTTAATCAGCCCGCTGCGCGTGGATGTGGACGAGGACGCGGAGAGCGGGCGGGCGCGCGTGAACGTCAGCAACAGCGTGAGCGGCAACTATGAAAATAACGCGCATGTCAAAGTGATCGGCTCGGATGACCGCGAATTTATCTCAGGCTCGACTGATCTGCGCGGAATTTTCATCGCCGACAACCTGCACGGCGTCGCCACCGTGATCGCCCGCAAAGGGGATCAATACGCCTTCTATCGCGGCAAGACCGCCTTGCAGCCGCCCGAAGCGGAATATGACGAGGAATTTCAGCCGCAGCAGCAGGTTGACATGCGTTCGCAGGCCACGCAGGTCTTGCGCGAGAGCAACCTAATGATTCAGCAGCAGAGCGCGGGCTATCTGCGCCAGCAGCTTTATCAGAACACGCAGCAGGGCGTCGAGGTGCAGGCGACGTATTAAGAAACAACGTAGGGGCGTTCAATTGAACGCCCCTACTCGCCCTTTCAGGGCGCATGTCGGCGGGGTGTCCGCCTTCACGGGGTTGAAACCCCGTGCTGTATGCCGCCGCCCTTTCAGGGCGGAAATTGAATGAATAATTTATTGACAGGAGAAGCTATGACCAAAACACAAATACATGGCGTGGCCTCACTCGCATTATGCGGCGGCTGCGTGATTCTTGGGGCAGTGGCGATGTTCTCGAAATGGTGGATGCTCGGCGCGGCCTATCTCAGCAGTTCGCTGCTGGCGGCGTTTTCGATTGTGTATGGCTTTTGCTCGAAATGCGCGGCGCAAGAACAGTGCGGGCATCTGCTGCCCGGCAGATTGGCGCGGCCGTTCCGGCGCGAGCCTGCGCCGTACACGCTGCTTGAAATTGCGACCGTGCTTGTCGCGTGCATTATTCTGTTCGTCGTGCCGCAATTCTGGCTTTGGAGAACGCCCGCGCTGTTCGCGGCATTTTGGGGCATGTTGATTTTCGCCGGGATTGACATTCGCTGCTGCCTCTGCCCGGCCTGCGCGAATTCATGCTGTCCGGCGCGGCGCGGGAAAGCGTAAATTTCATCCGCCGCAGATTTTCACAAATTTAACATGCAAAAAATCTGCGGCAAAACTCACGTCCGAACTCACATCTTATCAACAGGAAATATCATGGAACTACAGAAGAAGATTGATCTTACAGGCAAGCGCAATGTATGGGAACTGCTGTTCGAACAAACTGATTGGTGGATGGTCACGTTTTGGGGCATCGTCGTCCTCGCCTTCTGGATGCGCTTTCACGCGCTCGGCGACATGCCGCTGCACCACGACGAAAGCCAATATGGGACATACTGCTGGCGGCTGTTCAAGGGGGAAGGATATAGGTATGACCCCATGCTGCACGGGCCGTTTCTCTTTCATGTTCAGGCGATCATCTTCTTTCTGTTCGGCGTCAGCAATTACACGGTCAGAATCGCCCCGGCGCTGTTCGGCGGGCTGTTAGTCGCCAGCACGTATCTGCTGCGCGAGACGGTGGGCAAGCGCGGCATCGTGCTGATCGCGCTCTTTCTCAACTTCTCGCCGACGCATCTCTATTACAGCCGCTTCATGATTCACGACAGCCACAGCGCGTGTTTCACCTATCTGTTTGCCTTGTGCGGCATTCGCTATTTCCAAACCCGCCAGCGCAAATGGCTCTATTTGACCGCCGCCGCGCTGTCCATCATGTTCTGCATCAAGGCGAACGCCTACATTCACAGTTTCGTCGTCGTGACGTTCATGATCATTATGTTCCTGTTCGAACATCTGATGACGCGCCTGCCGCGCTTTCGCAGCGATTTCGCGCCACAATTCACCGCGTACCTCGAACAACGCTTTCCCGGCGAATATTCGCAGCCGTTGCTCACGCGGCTGTTGCGGTATCTGCGCGCGGAAATAGATATTCTGATTTTGGCGGGCTACGTGTTCGCGTGGATTTATCTGATTCTCTATTCGACGGTGTTCACGAACCCGGATGGCGTCTATGACGGCATCGTCCGAACGTGGACGTACTGGCTGAATCAGCACAATATTCAGCGCATCAAAGGGCCGTTTCATTATTACGTCTCGTTTTTCGCCCTGTATGAAATTTCGGCGCTGCTGATTGCCTGCGGCGGCGTCTTGCAGAGCATTTCAACCACGTTCCGGCGGACGCTGATCGCCGTCTGGCTGACGCTCTTATTCGGCTACATGTCGGCGCGGTTCGGCATGAACCTGCTGCCGCTGCCCCCGGCGAACTTGGGGGAAATCAAAACGATGTCGGAAAAATTCCATTTCATGACGGCATGGCTGGCGTCCGCCGTTCCTTTCAGAGAAAAATGCGCGTCGCTGGCCGGAATCGCCTTTAAAATCGCGCACATGGAATTTTACGTGGATGTCTTTTTGACGATATACGTCCTGCTGCTCGGCTTGTGGGGAACGTTCCATTTTCTCGCCCGCCGCGAGCGGCTGACTGCGCTTTTTACGTATTGGTCGGCCATCGGCTTCCTGATTTACGCCTACGCCGGAGAAAAAGTCCCGTGGCTCTTTTTGCATGTCGTGATGCCGGTGCTTGTGCTGGCGGGCATCATGCTGCGCAAATTCCTGCTCGCGTCCTGTTGGCGAAACGCGACAATCCGGCTGGAAAATTTTGCGCAAACCGCCGCCATTCTGCTGGATGTCGCCATGATGATTTACGCGCTGGACGCGCTTTTCCGGCTGATCTATTTCTACCCGGCGCGGCCTGATAATTGGGCGTTCGCGGAGAAAACGCTGCTGACGCTCATCCTGCCCGTTCTTGCCGGAATTCTGCTGCATATCATCTTGACCGCCTCGTTCTGGAAAACAGCGGAAATCGGCATCGCATGGGCGAAAGCCGCCGCCATCGCCGCAGGCGGAATGTTAGCGGCGTACACGCTTCATGCGGCGATTCTGCTGAATTACTACAACCGCGCCAATCCGGTGGAACGCATGGTCTATACGCAAACCTCAACCGACATGCTTATGATGCTCGACATGTTTCAAAAGAAAAAGTTCGCCATCGGCGCGGACGAGACGAGAAAGCCCGTAATTGCCGTGCAGGGCGAGGCGACGTGGCCGCTCGCGTGGTATCTGCGCGACGAGGAAGGCTGGTATTTCCCCGGCGATCTGCATGGCATCGACCGGCCAATGGTCGTGATTGATTGGGACAAGCGCGAAGAATACCGCGACGCGCTGCGCGATTATCAGGAAATCCGCGTGAAATTGCGGGAATGGTGGCTTCCCGGCGACAACGGCACGCTCAACGATTGGTGGCAATACGTCATGTACCGCAACGTGTTCAATCCAACCGGTTCGACGGATGTGGCATTTTACGTGAAACGCTGAAATGCGGTGGTTCTATTTGACAGAAATGCTGGAACGCATTATCTTGGTTAGAGATGAACCATTCCAATTTTCATTTTTTAAACAAGGAAACCTGCTATGTTAACGACAAAAGAATTGCAAGAAGTCAAAGAATACGTGCTGCACGAAATGCCGCAAGCGTTGGAACATGATCCGCAGTTTATCCGCTTCATCGAGAACATCATCAGCAAAAAGGCCGTCCGGCGCGATGAATGGGACATTTTATTGCGCGAAATCAAGCAATTTCGCGAGGATTTCGAATA
>CAZCGG010000024.1:0-19115 GCA_964498135.1 uncultured Candidatus Moduliflexus sp. | reverse complement strand
AAACGGCTTGACACGCTTGACCAAGACATCCGCACCGTGCGGGCAGACCTGACGCAGAAGATTGATGATTTACGAGCAGATTTGACCGGCCAGATGAGCGATCTGCGCGATTGGGTTGAAATCGTGGTCGGCGGTTTTCAAAATCGGGCGGGAAAGAATTTGGAAAATGTTGTGGCCGGGGCGCTGCGCATCGGGCTGGAGCGACCAGATATTTCCGAAGAGCATATCCGCCTGCGCCAGAAACTTGTGGACGTGAACGGCGACATTTTCAAGCCGGGCAAGCAAAAAGAAGTGGATATTATCGCGCACAACGGCGAATGGCTGGTGTTTGAAATTAAAAGCACGCCTGACATGGATGACGTGGATGAGTTTGCCGATAAAGTCGCGTTAGTCCGGCTGCAACATCCCAACAAGCAGGTCAGCGGCGTGTTTATCACGTTAGTGCAAGATGAGGACGTGCGCGAAGAATGCCTGCGGCGCGGCCTGCGCTTCATCCCGGAAAAGCAGCCTGCCGCAAGAAAACGCCCCGCGCGCCGCGCATAACTGTTGAATTGGAACTCCTGAAAATTTATGAACGAACCGATAGATGTTGAATATCGCGCGTGGCGCGAGGGCGCGGAAACGCTGACGATTTCGGCGAAACCGAGGCAGAACGTCCGGCTGCACGCGCTGCTGTTTCTCCTGACCTTTTTGACCACCACGCTCGCGTGGGGCGAAGGCTCAACCGCCTTTCCGGCCGTTATTGACGGGCTGTTTTATTCGATTCCGCTCTTGACGATTCTGTTGTTTCACGAATTCGGCCATTACTTCGCAGCGCGGAAATACGGCGTGGACGTGACGCTGCCGTACTTCATTCCCGGCATCCCGATTTTAATCGGCACGTTCGGCGCGGTCATTAAAATGCGCTCGCCGCTGCGCTCGAAACGGGCGTTATTCGATATTGGCGCGGCCGGGCCGCTGGCGGGCGTGGCTGTCGCCATTCCGATTATTGCCGTCGGCTTGGCGTTTTCGAATATTCGTCCGGCGACGCCCGAAAACATGGGCGATTTCTCGTTGGGATCTTCGCTGCTGTTCTGGCTGCTCGCCCGCATAATTACAGGCGCGCCGCCCGCGCATCACGATCTCTTCCTGCATCCCACCGCATTCGCAGGCTGGGTCGGCCTGCTCGTCACCATGCTGAACCTGCTGCCGGTCGGGCAATTGGACGGCGGGCATATCGCGTATGCGATGTTGGGCAAACAGCGTCATCAGCGGCTCGGCAAGGCGATTCTGACGATCTTATTGGCGTTCGGCATGCTGCCGCTGCCGCAGATGTTCTTCGAAATTCTTCGGGAAAGCGCGCCAAGCGGCTGGCTGCATGAACTCGCCGCGCTCGCGCTGACGCAATCGCCGGAAAAGGGCGTGTTAGTCGGCCTTGCGGGGTACGGCTGGCTCGGCTGGCTGCTCTGGAATTGGCTGCTGCGCTCGGTCATCACGCCGGTTCACCCGCCCGTCATGGACGAATCGCTGCCGCTTGACCGGACGCGCAAGCTGCTCGGCTGGCTCACGCTCATTCTGTTCGCGCTGACGTTCATGCCCGCGCCATTCATCACGCTGTTGACGCGCCCGTAAAAGGCGTCTGACCGCGTTTTCTTGAAAACGCGTAATAAATGCCGCACGCCCCTTCGGAAGAGACCATGCACGGGCCAATCGGCGTCTGCGGAGCGCAGGCCTTGCCGAAAAGCGGGCAATCGAAGGGCTGCCGCGTCCCGCGCAGAATGTCGCCGCAGAGACATCCGGCCGGTTCAATGCTCGGCGCGTCGGGCGGCGCGTCGCAGAGATTCAGCGCGTCAAACGCCCGATAACGCGCCTGAATCGCCAGCCCGCTCTGCGGAATCATCCCCAAGCCGCGCCATTCGCTGTCAACCGCGTCAAACGCCTCCGCCATCAACGCCTGCGCCAACGGATTCCCGCCCGGCGGCACGACGCGGGCATAGCAATTTTCAATCATCGCCGCGCCCGCCGCAATTTGCTTAATCAGCGCGGCAATCGCATACAGCAGATCCACCGACTCGAATCCGGCGACCGCGCACGGCATGCGATGCGCCTCCGCCAGCCATTGATACGGCGGCGTCCCGATAATCGCGGACACATGGCCGGGCAGCAGCAGGCCGTCAATCCGCGTGCCCCGATTGTCCAGCATCGCCCGCAGCGCAGGCGGCATCAGCTTGTGCGCCGACAGGACAAAATAGTTGCGGACGCCCTTTTGCCGCGCGTCTTTCAGCGAAGCCGCCGCCATCGGCGCGGTCGTTTCAAAGCCGATGCCGAAAAAAACGACCGGCGTTCGCGGCTCGCGTTCTGCGATGGCGAGCGCGTCAAGGGCGGAATAGACGACGCGCACGTCCGCGCCTCGCGCCCGCGCCTGCTCCAGCGATCCCGCCGAGCCGGGAACGCGCAGCATGTCGCCAAAAGTCGCCAAGCAGACGCGCTGGCCGGAACGCTGCGCCAACGCGATAGCGCGGTCAATTTCGCGCTGCGGCGTCACGCAGACCGGGCAGCCGGGGCCGGAAAGAAACGTCAGATGGGCGGGCAGCAGTTCGCGCAGCCCGTATTGGCAGATCGCCCGCGTATGCGTGCCGCAGACTTCCATCAACGTCACCGGGCGCGGCGGCATCTGCCTGAAAATCTGCGCAATCAGCGTTTGGCAGATGCGCTGATCCGCGAAGTCGCGCTGATAGTTCATGGCTCGGCGCATTCGCGCAGCAGCGACAGCGTTTCTTCCGCCGCCTGCGGATCAAGTTTTTGAATCGCAAAACCCGCGTGCAGCAGCACGAAATCGCCGACGGCCGCGCCCGGCACAAGCCGCAAATCAATCTGCCGCGTCACGCCGTTCATCTCCGCCGTGCCGATCTGCTCGCGCATGGCAATTATTTTGACCGGAAATCCTAAGCACATAATTTTTACTGAAACGCGGCAATGGCGGCTTGGCCGAACGCCACGCTTCCGTCATGAAATGGGACTCGGCGCGGAAGCAAGACCGCAAATCCGTCTTCTTCCAACAGTTGAACAGCCTGCCCGCGCAGCAGCCGATTTTGGAAGACGCCGCCGCCGAACGCCACGACACTGAGGCCGAACCGCTGCCGCAAACGCTGACAGACGGCAAGAATCATCGCGGCGACGGTCGCATGAAAACGGGCGGCCAGCAGGGGAATCGGCGCATGACGCCGCATCTCGTCAATCATGGCAAGCAGCATCGGCGCGGGTTGAATTTGATAATGCGGCAATTCGGGAAATTCAGCGATATGAAATGGAAACAACTGCCGTCCGGCCGCGTCATGCGGGGCAAGCTGCTCCGCCGCGTGTTGCAGGCTGATCGCGGCCTCGCCTTCATACGTTGCGTTCAGGCAGATGCCGAGCAGCGCGGAAACCGCGTCGAACAGCCGCCCCGCGCTCGACGTGAGCGGCGCGTGAAATCGCTGCCGGAGCATGGTTGTCACCATCGCTTGCTGCCGGGCGTCAATGCGCGTCAAAAATGGCAGATTGAGTTCAGCAAGGCCGCCGCAGATACGATCCAAATACGCAACCGCCATGCGCCAAGGGGTGGTAATTGCCGCGCTTCCGCCCGGCATGGGGACGTATTCCAGATGCGCCACCCGCCGAAACGCAGCGTTCTCCACTAACAAAAATTCGCCGCCCCAGAAATGCCCGTCCGCGCCGTAGCCCAATCCATCGAACGCGACGCCGATGACCGGCTGCGTGACGCCATGCTCCGCGAGGCAGGCGGCGATGTGCGCATGATGATGCTGCACGCCGAGCAGCGCGACGCCTTCGGCCTGATGCCGCGCCTGCGCGTATTTCGTCGAAAGATATTCGGGATGCAGATCGTGCGCGAGGAGCGTCGGCGCGGCGTTGAGCGACGTTTCAAAGGCCGCGATGGTTTCCTGAAACGCCTGCCACGCCTCAACATCTTCCAGATTGCCAAGCGGCGCGGACAGATACGCCTGCCCGTTTTTCACGAGGCAGATGGAACTTTTCGAATGCGCGCCGCAGGCCAAGACGGTTTGCGAGGCCGAAAACGGCAACGCTATCGGCTCAGGCAGACGCGGCAGGCTCATCAGCAACTTCGATGCTGTCCAGATACATCTGGCGGTCACCGCCTTGCAGGATATTCATCCCGCCGCACACGGCGCACTCAAAATTGACGCGGCCAACGCCGGAATAGATTTCTTCATTCCCGCATTGATTGCAGCGCAGCACGGCCTCTCTGCGCTTGATTTCAAGCGCCGCGCCCTCCGCCCGCGTGCCGTTCGCCATTTCAGGAAAATGCGCGTTCAGCGATTCTTCTTCAATTCCGGCGAACGTGCTCGACACGACTGTAATTTTGGTAATGCGCTTGGTTTGGTCGGGCAGGGCGCGCAGGGCGGCGTCAAGGATTGATTTGGCTACTCCGGCTTCGTGCATCGGGATTCCTCACGGGATAACTTTGTTCATGGTTCATGGAGAGGCATTTTTTCGGGCAGGCGTCAACGCAGGCGGAACAAATAATGCAGCGATATGGATCAATCGTCCACGCTTTGCTGGCTTTCTCGACGGTCAGCGCATTGGCCGGGCATTTTCGGGCGCAGAGGCCGCAAAAAATACAGGTCGAGATGTCAATTTCGACATGCCCGCGCGCCTGCTCGAAATCGGCGCGTTTGACTGCCGGATACATCCGCGTGGCGGGCGGCCTGAACAGATTCTTGAAAATATTGGCTAACAGATTCATAGTTTTGGACATCGTGAGAGACTGAGTTCTTTGAGAAACTCAGTCTCTTTGGAGGTTTCGGCGTTGGCAGCCGCGCATCACGTCAGTCAATCAAATGTTGTTGAAGCAGATAATCCGCGACCGTTTCCCCGACAAACGCATGCCCCTGCGCGTTCCAATGCGGATCGTTCTTAAAGACGAGCGGGAAACGATCTGTTTGCTGGAACGCGGGCAGCAAATTCAGCATGGCATATTCGACCTGCGGTCGCTGCGTTTCGAAAAAACGCAGATATTCATCCTGATGCGGCTCAGGCACGAGATATTTCGAGCCTTCCCAATTCTCCGGCGACTCGTTCGGATTCCAATGCTGAAAGCGCGGCAGAACGACCAGCAGAAATTTCGCGCCGGACGCCTCGACTTTCCGGGCGAGGCTGTTGATATGCGACATGGTGGCCTCGAAATACGGCAGCGTTTTTTCAAGCGGATGCCGAAAAATAAAATAGAAATTCTCCTCGATCACGCCGCCAATGTTGATCTCGAAACGATAATAATCATAACGAGGCTGAAAATGCGAAGGGCGCAGCAGTTCGTGCAGCGCGCCGTAATAGCGCGGCATCCGGGCAGGCGGGACATCGAACGACACGCGGCCGTTGCGCACGATGGCTTCCCGCGCGTATTGCGCGTCGTTGCCAATATCCGACGCATCCACGCAGAGCAGCACGAGCGTCGGCTGATACGCCGCGACAATCCCGTCAAACACTAATTCTTCCAGCAACGGCGACGAGCCGATGACGCCAGCATTCAGCACGGCCACGTCATTCCGGCGCAAGTTCCGCCGCAGCCGGTTTTCGACAACGCGCTGAAACGTCTTTTCCTGCCGGACGCCAAAGCCGAACGTGAACGAGTCGCCGAGAATCGCAATCCGCTCCTGATGCGCCAAAAATTTCCGGCGCGAATACCGGCTGCGCAGGCCGTCTTCATTCGTGCGAACCGTGACCTGCTCGCCCTCGTACTCGCCCGCATACATCTCTTTGTCCGCCGGATAGAGGTGATGAAATTGCCGGGAACTGACGCCATGAAACGGATATTTCAGATTGGGGCGAACCTGCCGCAACGCGATTTCTGCGACAACCAGGCTGAACAGCGTTGAAACGACAAGCATGCCGACATTGGCGCGCTGCTGCCACAGCCAAATGCCCCAGCGAGGAACGGCCTGAGATTGGCGCAACGCGTGTCCGGCGATTTTCAGGACGAGCGCGGCGACGAACAGCCCCCACATGCTGAGCCACATCGGAATGGCCGCCGCAAGGAACATCACGACGCGCTCGATGCGCCAACGCATGGCCGTTGGAACGCGCGGAAAAAGATGCGCCGCCGCCAGCGTTTCCCACGCTTGCCCCGGTTGCTGCCACAATACGCGCAAATGCGCCGCGCCGAGATATTGCACGTAGCGGATGTCAAGCGCGTGAAAGCCCGCGTCTAAGCGCACCCACTGCGAGCGTTCCCGGTAGCCGTGCGCGCCGCTGTTATCAACCAGCATTTCGCTGTTCAGCGACAACACCGCGCCATCATCCGCCCCAAGCATGAAGTGATAAACGCCGGGTTCGGCAATCCACAGCACGCCGCCCCATGCGATACCGTAATTTCTCGTCATGCTCGGCTGAATCCGCGCTATGCGCCGCAAGTCAATCGTCCGGTCAAGCGCGGTCAGGACGGGGCTGCCGGAAAATTCCGGCTTCGCGTAATACGCTCCGGTCAGCCCGCGCTCAAGCGAAATCGCCCGCAGCCCGACCAGCAGCGCGATTGGCGCAATTCCCGCCAACAGAAGAAACGGCGCCGCTTCTTTCCGGCTTCCCCATGCGAACACCCGACACAATCCGATCAGCAGCAAGGACTGCTCGAACCACGCCCCGCCAATCAGCCGCCGCGCAATCGCCGCAAGCCCTGCAAGCCAAAATGGCTTGCCGATATTCTGAAACGCATCCAGCGGGCTGCCAAACAAAAACATCGCTGCGTCCCTTCCCGCCGCCACGATGACCCATCCGGCAGCGACGGCCAACACGCATTCGCATACGACAATCAACGCCTTCTTGAGCATGTTAACGTTCCGTGCAACTGATGCACGGATCAATTGAGAGGACGATGACCGGCACGTCGGCAAGTTCCGCACCCGGCAACATCTGGAGCAGCGCCGCAAGATTCGCAAACGTAGGCGTGCGGACGCGAAAGCGCGCGATATTTTTCGTGCCGTTGCCTTTAATGTAATAAATCGCCTCGCCGCGCGGCTGCTCCATGCGGGACACGGTTTCGTCGTCCGGCGGCGTCCCTTTGACCGGGACGGCGATGTCGCCGGAAGGAATGTGGTAAATAGCGCGGCGAATCAGTTCAATCGAGACATCCAATTCATCTACGCGCACGAGCGTGCGGGCGTAGGCGTCGCCATCCTGATAGACGACCGGCGCGAAATCGAGATCGCCATAGGCGGCATAGCCGGTTTCGCGCAAATCCCATTTCACGCCGCAGGCGCGCAGCGTCGGGCCGACCGCGCCCAATTCATAGGCTTGTTCGGCAGAAAGCCGCCCCACGCCGACCAACCGTTCTTTGACGCTGTAATCGTTGATGAACGGCGGCAGAATATCTTGAAACTGCTGCTCGATCACGCTGAGCGTTTTGAGAATATGCAGCAGCCCGTCCTGCGAAATATCTTTGCGCACGCCGCCGATGCAGCACGTCGAAAGCATGACGCGCCCGCCGCTCGTCGCCTCGAGCGCGTCCAGAATTTCTTCGCGGCAGCGCCACGTCTGCATGAAAAGATTTTCAAACCCAAACGCATCGGCAAGCAAGCCCAAATAGAGCAAATGGCTGTGGATGCGGTGCGTTTCCGCCCAAATCACCCGCAGATAGCTCGCCCGCGCCGGGACGCGAATGTTCATCAAGGCTTCGATGCCCTGACAATAGCCCCACGAATGCATGAACGAGCAGATGCCGCAGATGCGCTCGACGAGATAGACAGTTTGCTGAAAGTCTTTTTTCTCCGCGATTTTTTCCAGTCCGCGATGCACGTAGCCGAGCATGGGGAGCGCCTCGACGACTTTTTCGTCTTGCAGCACTAACCGCAGTTGAATCGGCTCAGGGAAGACCGGATGCTGCGGGCCGAACGGAATGATTGATTTATTGTCCAGAGGTATCGCTGCCATGTTCCTGCACTCTCACATCCAAGCCGATTCCCGGCAGATGGCTTTTGGCGAATGGCGTTTGCGGGGCGCGTTCGCTTAACAGAAACCGCCCTTCAAAATCAATCGCCAGATTATAAAACTGCACGCCGAACAAGTCTTTAATTTCATTTTCGACAAGCGCGGCGGCAAAGTAAATGTTGGAAACGCTCGGCGCGCGCTTTCCGCGCTCAAGCCTCAAGCGGATATTATGAAACACGTACAATTTGTCGAATTGATACAGGAGATCAATGGCGTTCTCCGTGTCTGTGCAGGTAATCGTCGCCAGCCGGAACCCGTATTGCTTCATCGTGTACACGGTTTCAATCAATTGATCCGTCGTCACTTCTCGTAAATTTGTTAACATCGCATGCGCCCGTTTAGAGAGGATTTCAAGACCTGAGCAGTTTTGAAATCCTGTCAGGTCTGAGGGGGTTGATGATCCAGAAAGACGGTGTACGTCGGCTTTTCGGCGGAAAGAACCGCGTTGGCGTTCCGCTTGTCGGCGAGAATGGCCGCGCCGCGCAGAATGCCATCAATCATCGCTTCCGGGCGCGGCGGGCAGCCGGGAATGAAGACATCCACCGGAATCACCTTGTCAATGCCGCCCAAGACGTTATACCCTTCCGCAAAAATTCCGCCGGACGATGAGCAGACGCCGAGCGCGACGACGACTTTGGGATCGGGCATCTGGTCATACACATTTTTCAGCACCGGCGCGTTGCGATGATTGACCGAGCCGGTCACGACAAGCACGTCCGCATGTTTCGGATTGCCGACATGCAGGATGCCGAAGCGTTCGAGATCATACATCGGCGTCAGGCACGCCAAAAATTCGATGTCGCAGCCGTTGCAGCTATTGCAATTGTAATGCACGACCCACGGCGATTTCGCAAGATACGACATGTCAGATTCTCCACAAATAAATCCAAATAATATTCGTAAGCGCGAGGACGAACGCCACCGTCCACATGTAACGGAACATCCAGAAGACCCGCAGACGGGCAAAGGCATTGTCCACGATGATTTCCCCGAAATAGCAGAGCAACGCGAGCAGGATGCCGATCACGATGTTGGTTGCCCAAAACATGGCGACGAACGCGAGAACAAGCACGACTTTATAACAATGCGTGATTTCGATCACCGCTAAATATTTGCCAGAATATTCGATGGTGATGCCTTTGACGATTTCCTGATGCGCGTGGTGCGACGTGGAAAAATCGAACGGCGACTTTTGCAATTTAATCGTCATGGCGATCAGAAACGCGACGAAAATCAACGGCAGCGAAAAAAGGAGCGGCTTGCCGGTGTCGGTCAAATCTTTGACCATGAAACTGTTATTCATCAAATAGACGCCGATGACGAGCAGCACCATAATCGGCTCGTAGGAAATCAACTGCATGATTTCGCGCTGGCTGCCGATGCGGCTATACGGCGAATAAACACTCATGCCGCCGAGAATCAGGGAAATTGTCGAGAACGCCTGCACGAACAGCACCATCAGCAAATCGCGGCCGAGCAGGATAAACAATATTGCGGTAATCATAAAGGCCAAATGCAGATAGACGAACACGATTTGGCTGCGATTCAAAATGACGCTCTCTTTCTCGAAGAGTTTCAACACGTCATACACCGGCTGAAGAATCGGCGGGCCGAACCGGCCTTGAATGCGAGCCGTGATGCGCCGGTCAAGTCCGGTAATCACCGCACCGATCACCGGCACGACGAACAGCGTAATCAGAAATTTGACAACCAGTTCCGAAAAAGTTACGGTTTCCATATCACTCCATACATGAGCAGAAAAATCGCCGCCAAAAACGGCAAGCCGACGGCGATCACGGTCAGCAGTTCAAGAGGGAACACACTGAGAAGAACAAACGTCAAAAAACTCATGGCTTCCATATCACGCCGAACATCAAGAGAATAATCGCAAACGCGACCGGATTCGCCCATTTTGACATGATTTCTTCCCCGAAGACCTGCGTGAAATAATACGACATGAGCCGCGCTTTCTGCGGCGTTTCCTTGATTGTCCGAAACACATACGGCACGTCCTGATCCGCCATGTTTTCGCCGCACAAAAACGGCGGCCGGATTTGCGTTTCGTCAACCCGCCGGAACGTCAGCAGCACGGCGGCGAGCGTCACGCCTAAAATAAAAAAGAGCGGCCATTCCATGAATCCGCCGACATGCTGCAACATCATCCATTCCACCGGCTGATAGCGGATCGCGGGGAACACGTTGACGACAATCGGCACAATCACGCGGTTGAAGACGGGAAACACGAAGAACCCGGAAATCACCACGCCCGTCACGAGCGCGCCCATCGAGACAATCACGGAGCGCGGAAAGGTCTCGCGCTCCCAATTGCCGTAGGACGACGTGGCAATCCGGCCGATCCATTTTGCCCAGAACAAAATCGTCAACGCGCTGCCGATGACGATAAGAATCAGGACGACCGGCGCATCTACGGCGGCTTCGATGGCGATCCATTTGCTGATCAACATGCTGAACGGCGGCACGAACATCGAAATCATGCCAATAACGGCGATAATCGTCGTGACCGGCATTTTCGGCATCAGCCCGATCATTTCTTCGATTTCCCGCGTCCCGATGGCCTGCTCGATATTGCCCATGCAAAGGAACAGCAGCGATTTCGAAAGCGCGTGGAAACAGAGAATCATCACGCCCGCCGCATACGCAATCGGCGTGCCGATGCCCGCGCAGGCGACGATTAAGCCGAGATTCGCAATCGTGGAATAGGCCAGCACTTTTTTGCCGTTGCTTTGCCCGATAGCCAGAGCGGATGTGGCGGCAAAGGTGAACGCTCCGGCGACGGCCAGCACCGCCGCGAGCCTTGTCCCCATAAACGCCGGACTCAGCCGCAGAATCAGGTAAGAACCGGCTTTGACCATCGTGCTGGAATGCAACAGCGCTGACACCGGCGTGGGCGCAACCATCGCGCCGAGCAGCCAGCTTTGAAACGGCATTTGCGCGGATTTGGCAAACGCCGCCAGCGCAAGAAGCGCTATCGGCGTCATGGCGCGCGCGGCCATGATGGCCGTGAGAGATTCCGCGCCCCTCGATTTGGCGGCAATCGCGGCGAGCGTCAGCGCTAAGCCGCCGATCAAGTTCAACAAAATCGCTCGCGTGGCATTTTTCTTCGCAAGCGGCGTGCCGTCATGACTAATCAGCATAAACGAACAGAGGGTCGTCAATTCCCAAAACAGGCTGAACCATGTGATCTGATTGGCAAGCACGAGGCCGTTCATGAATCCTAAAAACGCAATCAGCAAGAAGAAAAACCGTCCGGCGCTTGCGGCGGTGGGCGGGGCGTGATGCTCGTGTTTTTCCATATAGCCGATGGCGTACAGCACAATCAGCGAACCGATAATCGAGACGACGAGCACGAGAATCGTGGAGAGCGAATCAACGATAAAAAGAGGGGCTTCGATGATTTTTCTGATTGGGTAGAATTTTTCGTAGAGGATGAGGCCGAATTGCAGCACCGCAAGCAGCGTCACGACGAGATGCTTGAGGCGCAGGCCGACGCGGATAAAGAACGCGGCGACAAGGATTTCAAGCGCGGAGGCGATTGCGACACTTTGTGGAAACAGATGATATTCATGACGGCCGGAGAAGGCTAAGAGGATGCCCGCGAAGGGCATGACGAGCGTAGCGGCGACGATGATTGGTTTTCGCTGCGACCATGTTTTGCAAAACAACACGGCTGCGCCAAACAGTATTGGCGCGAGAACTAACGCGACTAACAACTCAAGATGAGACATACGCCGCACCTCACGTGCGATGATAAGCAGCATCAAGGCGTCAGTCGGCTCAAACAGGCTTGTCTGAGCCGATCTGCTCGTCATCGGCATCGAAAGAACAATAGGGGAATACGGGAATACACGTCAGAGGGACTGCAAGCGCCGCCGTTTTCACGAATCAATCTACTTTTTTCCGAATAAACGTCGGCACGTCTAAATCATTTTCAATCACGAAATCGCCGCTAATCGGCTCGACTTTTTTCCTAAACGGCGACACGTAGGTTTTCTGCGGCTGTTGCGGCTGCGACGGCTGTTGATGTTGCTGCGCCGGACGTTCGAGTTTCCGGTACACCGGAGCGCGTTCCGAGCCAAGCTGCCGTTCCATGCGCTCTTTGTCAATTTTTGCTTTCGTGTCGAAGCCGGTCGCAATGACGGTAATGCGAATGTCATCGGCCATGTTTTCGTCAATGACCGCGCCGAAAATAATGTTGGCGTCGGGATGGGCGGCTTCCTGCACAATCGAGGCCGCTTCGCTGATTTCATGCAAGCCGAGCGTTTTGCCGCCGGTGATGTTAATCAACACGCCGCGCGCGCCGTCAATCGAAATATCATCGAGCAACGGGCTGGAAATGGCTTTATTTGCGGCTTCAATCGCGCGCTGATCGCCGCTGGCGATTGCCGCGCCCATTAACGCGACGCCCATGTCCGCCATGATGGTTTTCACGTCGGCGAAATCTAAATTGATGAGGCCGGGAATCATGATGAGGTCAGAGATGCCCTGCACGGCCTGCGTGAGGACTTCATCCGCAAGACAAAACGCATCAAGCATGGAGGTTTGCTTACTCACCATGCTGAGCAGCCGCTGGTTGGGGATAGTAATCAGCGTATCCACGACATCATTTAACTCGGCTAAGCCCATTTCCGCTTGGCGAGAGCGGTAGCTGCCTTCAAACAGGAAGGGCTTCGTCACGACGGCGACGGTCAACGCGCCGAGTTCTTTGGCTTTTTCCGCAATGACGGGCGCGGCGCCTGTTCCCGTGCCGCCGCCCATTCCGGCGGTGATGAACACCATTTCGGCATCTTGCACGAGTTCTGTCACAAGGTCTTCATCTTCCATGGCCGCTTTTCTGCCAATTTCCGGATCTGAGCCTGCGCCTAAGCCTTTGGTCAATTTTGCGCCTAGCTGGTATTTGAGCGGCGCTTGATTTTGGCGCAACGCCTGAATGTCCGTATTCGCGGCGATAAATGTCACGCCATCCAGCCCGGCATTAATCATGCGATTCACGGCATTTCCGCCGCTTCCGCCAATTCCGATGACTTTCAACCGCGCTTTCGTGCCGCTGTCTTCAACAAAACTCGTTGCTGCTGCAGATGTAATTGACATATTCCCTTCCCCTTCCTTCACGCCGGAAAAAGAAAAACGGTCCCCCAACCGTCCATCTTTTGGGGCATGAGGTGTTCTCGTGCCTCTTTCACTCATACGGCTCCCTCTTTGTTAAAAAAATTCCTTAAACCATTGTTTCATCCGCGCCAGAATCCTCGGAAACAGGTGGTCGTCATGCGCTCGTTGAAATTTGCCGCTGGAATCAAATTCCATACCGTATTGCACGAGGCCGACGCCCGTAGAATAAATCGGGCTGTTGACCACATCTATCAATCCGCCGATATTCGAGGGCATTCCGCGCCGGACGGGCAGATCGAAAATCCGCTCGCCTAATTCCGGCACGCCCTTCATGATAGATGCCCCGCCGGTCACGACAATTCCGGCGGCTAATAACGTTTCATCGTACCCAATTTGCTTGAGTTCGTTTTTCACCAACGTAAAAATTTCTTCCATGCGCGGCTCGATAATCTCGCTCAACACTTGCCGCGACAAGACGCGCGGTTTTCGTCCGCCGACGCTTGGCACTTCGATGGTTTCGTCTTCTTCGACGAGCGCGGAACAGGCGCAGCCGTACCGGCATTTAATGCGCTCGGCGTCGGCGGTCGGCGTGCGCAAGCCCACCGCGATATCGTTGGTCACATGGTTGCCGCCAAGCGCGAGAACGGACGTATGGCGGACTTTACCGTTCATATAAACGATCACGTCGGTCGTGCCGCCGCCAATATCAATCAACACCACGCCCAATTCTTTTTCTTGCGGCGAGAGTGCCGATTTGCTCGACGCGAATTGCTCCAGCACAATATCTTCGATTTCAAGCCCGGCGCGATTGACGCTTTTCACAAGGTTTTGCGCCGATGTCACGGCGGCGGTGATGATATGCACCTCGACTTCTAACCGCACGCCCGACATGCCATAGGGGTCAATAATGCCGTCTTGATCATCTATGATAAATTCTTGGGGAAGGATGTGCAAGACTTCACGGTCAACGGGAATGGAAACGGCTCGCGCCGCATCAATCGCACGATTGACATCGTGCCTGGTAATTTCTTTATTTTTTCCTGACACGGCCACAACGCCGCGGCTGTTGATGCCTTTGATATGACTGCCTGCAATGCCGACAAAGACGCTGCCTAAATCAACGCCGGCCATCAATTCGGCTTCTTTGACGGCTTTTTCAATAGATTTGACCGTTCCATCAATGTTGACAACGACGCCTTTTCGCAATCCGCGCGACGGCGCGCTGCCAATCCCAATAATATCAATCCGTTGATCGTCGTTCACTTCGCCGACAATCGCGCAAATCTTTGTTGTGCCGACATCTAACCCTGCGATAATGGTGCCTTCTTTCGCTGCCAAGTTGCCTTCACCACCTTTCCAACAGCAATTTTCGCATCCCTCTCCCTCAAGAGCGTTCGTCTTTCCTAATTTTGCGTTATATCGAGATCTATGCGAGATTCCTGTCAAATAAAAAGAAGATTTGAAGATACTTTTTTCGTCAATTGTTCCTGCGCGACGCCTCAGCTTTTCTGTTGCGTGACGATGATTCGCCGATCAAACCGCAAATCAATCGCGGCAACCGCGTCTAATGTCAACCCGTGATACATCTTCTCCAGACGGGGCAAACTTTCCTGCGCATTTTTCAGCGACAGCCGAATTTCGGGCGAGGCATCGGCCATGAAAAATGACACATTTTCCATACATTCGATGTGGATTTTGCGAACTTGCCGCAGCAGAGGGTGGCGCATGACTTCTCGAATCATGCGAAAGGCGTGCCGCAATTCCGGGTCGCGGCTCTGTCCGGTCGCCTTATTGACGAACGCGCCGGTGATGATGGGGAGATGAATTGCGCTGCCAGAGGCTAACGAGCCTAAAATGACGCCTTCCTGATCTATTAAATACAGTTCGTCGAATTTGACGAGGGCGAACGGTTCGCGTTCCTTCACGACAATGCTCAATTTATTGGGAAAATGCCGATACACCTCCGCATGTTGAATCCACGACAGCGTTTCAAGCTGACGTTCCACGTCTTCAAGCTTCACGCGGAAGATGTTGGTATGGGCGGGCAAATTGAGATGCTTGACAATGGCCTTCGGCGTTAAACGCGCCTGCCCGCGCACGCCGATTTTGGCGATCTCGAAACGAGGCGATGTCTGCATGAACCAGACCACCCCGCCTAACATCAAAATCGCCGCCACAACGCCGACGGCGGGAATCCATGCGCGCTTCATAAATTCTATGACATCAATGAACGCTTTCAGCCCCGTCCGTTCGTGTTGAGATTCATTCATTTTCATCAAAACATTGTTCCCGTTTTCATCACATGTCAACCTCGCCGCCGGGCGCATGGATGACATCTGCAACAGCGCAAAACCCCTCAATTTGCGAAAACATTTTCCAAATAATGTCAGTCTATCATTTCCTGACAATGTTGTCAAATGTAAAATGTCATTCAGAACGTTCCTTTGCGCGGTTTGACAAATTTTTCAGGCAGAGGTCAAATCCGCATCGTTTTTGTTTGACAGAATTTTCCGCTTTATTTGAAAAGTTTGCTCGGGCGTGAAATATTTCGAAACCACTTCAAAAATAAAAAGTAACAATTTCGTTGAAAAAATAGGAGTGTCCATTGATGGCAAACGGTATCGCTTGCCGCGCACGACCGGCGCGGAAACGAGCCGCGTGTCCGTCATGAAAATAGATGGCAATGAGACGCGAATTAAAAATTTTTTCAGGAAGTTCTCATCCTGACTTAGCCAAAGCCATTTGCGAATATAATGAAATTCCGTTGGGCGCATCAGAAATTATTAAATTCAGCAATGAAAATATCATGGTGCGGCTGATGGAAAACGTGCGCGGGTCGGACGTCTTTGTCGTGCAAACGTCTTGTCCGCCCGTCAATGAGGGCATTATGGAAATGCTCATCATGATTGACGCGTTGCGCTATGCCTCCGCTGAGCGCATCACGGCCGTCATTCCCTATTTTCCGTATGCGCGATCCGACAAAAAAGACAAGCCGCGCATTTCGATTACGGCGCGGCTGATGGCGGATTTGCTGCAAACCGCCGGAGCGCACCGCGTCCTGACGATGGATTTGCATTCTCCGCAAATTCAAGGATTTTTCCACGTGCCGATTGATCAATTGATTGCCGCGCCGCTCATTTGTGATTATTTTCGAAATAAAGACCTGAGCAACGGCGTGTTGGTGGCGGGCGATGTCGGCGAATCCAAAAGCATCGGGCGGTATGCCAACCGGCTGAATCTGCCGATTGCGATTATTGACAAACGGCGCGACGGCGACGACGAAAAAGCGCGCGCCGTGCATCTCATCGGCGATGTCGCCGGAAAAGACGCCTTAATTATTGACGATGAAATCGCGTCGGGCGGGACGCTGATGGAAGCGACGCAATTTTTAAAGAAATACGGCGTGCGCAGCGTGTCCGCCGCCGCCGTGCATCCCGTGTTAAGCGGCCGGGCGGTCGAGCGCCTGCATCAGATTGAACTCGATGAACTCGTCGTCACGGATACGATTCCGTTAGGCGGCAAGCAGAATCAATACGATAAATTTAAAGTCCTCTCCGTTGCGCCGCTCCTCGGCGACGCCATCATGCGGATTCATAACGGCGATTCCGTCAGCAAACTGTTCCGGTAAACGTAAAAATGGACAGAACTGTCAGGCACCTTGAAGGTGTCTGACAGCTTTTTTCCTGCCCACTCAGTTATTCCGTTGCGTTCTTGGCGCAGCGAAAGCCGATATGACTGAGTTGATACACCCGTTCGCCGGGTGTGTTATTCGCCCCGCGCGCCTCAAACACCTTGCCCGCCCACGAACTCCCTTTCAGCACGTAAAAATTTGGATCGCCCTGATACGCCGTGCTGGTCCATTCCATCACGTTGCCGCCCATGTCATAGACGCCATACGGACTGAGATCGTCGGCATACGATTCCACCGCCGCCGGCCCTTTGCTGACATGATTCATGTTGATGCGCTGCGCGTCGAACGTATCGCCCCAAGGATAAGGCTGCCCCGCGATGCCCCGCGCCGCCATTTCCCATTCTTCCGCCGTCGGCAGGCGTTTTCCCGCCCATTGCGCATAGGCGTTCGCGTCATCCCAAGAAACGAACGTGACTGGATATTTTTCCGCGCCGGGCGGATACAGGCCGCCTTGCCAATTCAACGGCGTCTCATGGCGCGTGGCGTCCACAAATTGCTTATATTCGGCGTTCGTGACCTCGCGCCGGTCAATGTAAAACGCCGGAATCTCCACCGTGCGGCGCGGCAGTTCATCCAGCAGCATATCCCGCGAAACGCGCTCCTGACGGACGAAGGCGGCGATGTCGCTTTCATCTGTGCCGATGACGCCGACTCCTGTATCAATCAACGCCATGTTCGACGTGTCCGCCTGCCTGCCGGATTGCAAAATGGACGATCTCGGCTCAATGGCGGGCAATTCTTCCGGCGCTTGCGGCGCGTCCGGCGAAACCAACACCGGCTCGATGCGCGGCGTCGGCCGCTCCAGTTCCATTGTCGGCGCGGCCACGTCCAACCCCCATTTGGAAATCCAGCCCGTCTGCCCATTCGGAAGGCGCACTTCATACCATTCGCCTTGCTGCGAAAGCGTTTCCACCTCCGTGTCTTGCGGCACGGTGGCGATGACATTCTGCGCCGCCGCCGTCGGCGTTGACCGCAAATTCACCTGCGGGTTTTTAACCGTCGCCCGTTGCTGCGCCGCCGCCGTCTGCGCCAACCCCAACAGCAGTCCCGCCCCGACATATACGATTCCTCGAAATATCTTGCCATGCTTCATAACGCGGTTCCTCTCCCCAATGTATCATGCCGCTGCCAGACATCTTCACGATGTGTGGCAACTTTTCTTTCATCAATAACTCACGTTACGCAGCAGATGGGATCCGATGACCGCGAACTCCCCTCTTGGGAGGGGATGGGGGTGGGTGGCTGACGGGAAGACGCCGGGAAGGTCGCTCCCCACCCCTTGCCCCTCCCAAGAGGGGAATGTCTGAGATGTTGCGTAACATGAATCAATAAGATCGAATCACAACATAATACCTGAAAATTTTCCGAATGTCAATCAAATTTTTACTTCTCTCATTTTTCTACATCATTTCACTCTCGCGTAACGAATTTCTGTTGACAGATTTTTTTCTTTTGTCGTTTTGGGATATGTTGCGTCGCGGCAAGAGGCAAAAAAAGCAGTGTGCGAATAACCCCAACGGGAGGAAACAGCTATGGCGATTTTTACAGGCTCCGGGGTGGCGATTGTCACGCCGTTTACCCGGGAAAACACGGTCAATTTCGAAAAATTGGCGACATTGATTGAATGGCATGTTCAGCAAGGGACGGACGCCATCATCGTCTGCGGCACGACCGGCGAGTCCCCAACGCTCACGGATGATGAGCATAAAAAAGTGATTGAGTGCGCGGTGGCGACCGCAAAAAAGCGCGTTCCTGTGATCGCCGGAAGCGGCAGCAACGATACGGCCTATGCCGTCCAAATGAGCGTTCATGCGGAAAAAGTCGGCGCGGATGCGCTGCTCTGCATCACGCCGTATTACAATAAACCGACGCAGAAAGGCTTGCTCGCCAATTTTACGGCGATTGCCGACACGGTGACGATTCCGATCATCCTGTATAACGTGCCGGGGCGCACCGGCGTGAATCTTGCGCCGGAAACCGTCGCCAAACTCGCGGAACACCGGAACATCTGCGGCGTCAAAGAAGCGAGCGGCAACATCGCGCAAGTCGCGGAAATCGCCCGGCTCGTCCCGAAAGATTTCGCCATCTATTCCGGCAATGACGATATGGTCGTGCCATTGATGTCGCTCGGCGGCGTGGGCGTGATTTCCGTCGTCGCCAATATCGCGCCGAAAGACACGCACGATATGGCCAAAGCCTATCTTGACGGCGATGTCGCCAAAGCGCGGGATTTGCAATTGAAAATGAAACCCCTGATTGACGCGCTCTTTCTCGAAACGAACCCGATTCCGGTGAAAGTCGCCATGAATTTATTGGGCGA
>CAZCGG010000023.1:25516-34280 GCA_964498135.1 uncultured Candidatus Moduliflexus sp. | reverse complement strand
GGCGTGTCAAATAAATTTCGCCGGAATGACGGCTAAAACGTGGTTTCTTTGAGGCGGCGAATATCGCTTGACAAATTGCAGGCTGCTTTATTATGCTTCAATTGGTCAAGCGTTCCGGCGTCAATTTTCAGCATGATTCGCGGTGCTGCCATAGATGAGCCTCCTGTTCTGAGGAAAGATCATGCTTCCTCAAAAGGGTTGAAGATTGAAACTCCTGTCAGTCGAAAGTCTGCCGTATTTCTCGTCACTAAGGTCAAATGATGGACAAACGCCGTTGCCGCAATAATGGCATCAGGGAGTTTGATTTTTTTCTCTCTGCGAAATAAAATTGTCTGTTCTATAATCGCTTCATCAAGAAGATGCTGTTGGAAACACGCTAAAAAGGCTCTTACCACAATTTCTTCGTCATTTTCATACGGATAAGACAATGTTTCCATTTTTGTAATGACGGAAAGATGCACACGTTCGCGCTGTTGCTTGAGAAATGTTGTGATGACTGGATTTCCGGCTAAATAGTAGATGATGATATTTGTGTCAATCAGTAGATGTTCTGTTCCATTCATCGCGCATCTCCCGTTCAAATTCGACTGGATTGATTGTTCTGCCTCGCAAAATCCCGGCGGCGTTGACAAATGGATCGTCCCCGTCATTTTGCGCGCTGATAATCGTGATATTTACGGTAAATTGGCCGTGATTCACGCCAAGAGTTCTTCCGATGTTTGGAATGAAAATGCCTCCATTTTGCGCAATCGCTCTTGCAACCATTGTTTCCCCTCCTGCTTTATCCAATTTCGTCACGCATAGGTTTTCTTCAGACGTATAGCGCATGACAGGGCGGCGTGTCAAATAAATTTCGATTGAATGACAAGAAGCTTGCGCGGGCCGCAAACCTTCGCAGCGCGAGGCGGCGAATATCGCTTGACAAATGCGGCTCGTCTTATTACGCTTCAATTTGCGCAAGTCGTTTTGTCGCAAGATTCCATTCGCCCTGAGCCTGTCGAAGGGCGAGATATGGGAGTGATGCACATATCGTTCTCCCCCTAAAATGCGTCCTTCGGCAGGCTCAGGGCGAACGGGATCGGGGGGGGGGGCGTAAGGAGGCTCGCCATGCCATTCAAAAGCTTGCTGAAATTTTTGGCGGCGGCGATGGTCGCTACGCTGCTGCTGCTGTTAGTCTTTGCGACGCTCTCATGGTTTCAGATTCCTTCGGGGCGATTCGCGGATTGGGTCATCGGCCTGCTCAGTTTTTGGTGGCTGCTGGTGATTGTGACCGTCCCTTGGAACATGTATTTCCGCGCCAAAGAAGTGCTTGTCGAAGCCTCGCATTCGGCGGAGCGGCGCATCAAGGTCAAGCCGGAAGATGTCGAATACGTGACGCGCTTGGCGCGGCGGTCGCTCAACATCGCGTTGGGCTGCCATGCGTTTTCCGTCGTCGGCCTGTATATTTTGGCGGCGGCGGGCATCAGTTCTGTCGGCTACATCGGATCGGGCGCGGCGCTGCTGCTGACCGGACTTCGCCCGGCGTTGCGGGCGTATGAATATGTCGCCATGCGGCTCTCCATCATCAGCCGCGAAATCAAATATCCGCGCGAGGATGTCGTCGAAGTGCGCAATCGCGTGGCGGCGCTTGAGCAGCAGGCGCGCGAGATTCGGGCGCAATTAGACCCGAATGAGCCGACTTCATGGGCGGCGGCGCAGCAGAAGCATTTGCAGGCCACGCAGGACGAACTGACGAAAACGCGGGTCGCGCTGGAAAATCTGCGCGTACAGAATCAGGCCGCGCATGAGCAGCTTGCCCGCGACGCGCAGCAAGCGATAGCGCAATTGACGCAGGACAGCCAATTTTTGGAGCATGCGCGCGAAATCATCCGCTTTTTCAAAAGCGCGTAAATTTTCCTGTTGACAATCTCGCAGCGTTCGAGAAATGGACGTGTGACAGTCGCGTCAACGTGCCGTCGCGCGCAGGCGTTGTCGGCGGGTTTTATCACTCACAAAACACAGAACGGGAGCAACCATGCAGACATTTCAATCCATTGACCAAATTGTAGATTTTGCGATTGCCGAAGAAGAAGCCGCTATCGGAGCGTATCGGGAATTAGCCGCCGCGACGAAGAGCGATGCCATGCGCAGCGTGTTTGAAGGGTTTGCGCGGGAAGAAGAGCGTCATAAAGAAAAGTTGCTTTCCGTGAAACAGGGAACGGCGACGCTGCTTCCGGCCGGGGCGGTGCGCAATTTGAACATCGCGGATTATCTTGTCGAAAACGACGCGCAGGCGTCCGCCCCCGCGCTCGATTATCAGCAGGCGTTGATTTTAGCGATGAAAAAGGAGAAAGCCGCGTTTAAGCTCTACTCCGCGCTGGCCGAACAGACCACGGATGCGGCGTTTCGAGAGCTTTTCTTCGCGCTCGCGCAGGAAGAGGCGAAGCACAAACTGCGTTTCGAAGTGGAATATGACGAGGAATTTTTGTCGGAAATTTAAGCGGGCAACGGTAGGACAGACATTAGACCTCTTGCAAAAGTCCAATCCCGTTCGCCCTGAGCCTGTCGAAGGGGTGGGTGTAGGAAGTGTTCAGCCGCCCTTCGACAGGCTCAGGGCGAACGGGATGACGGATCAAAAACGACGTATGCAAAAGGTTTATTCTTGTCTGTCCTCCCGTCATGCCTCCGGCGGGCTGGCCTGCGCCGATGCCTGAATCTGAGCGGCCAATTCCGCGATGGCGCGATGGGTGCGCCCATATTCATCGGCAAGATGCTCGGCGTCTCTGACAAGCGCCTTGAGCGACTCCAGCGTCGGTTGATAGCGCGTTTCAGGCTCTTGCATCTGCGCCGCTAAATCGTTGAACGCGGTCATCGTTTCTTGAGCAAGCATGATGCCTTGTTCCAGCGCATTCCCGAACTCCCCAATCAGTCGCGCTTCATCGTCCGCTTTCTGGGCGGCGGTGTCGGAGGAAGCCAGCAAATCGCTTGCGGCGGTTTGAATCGAGGAAACCAATGACGTAATTTCCTCGATGGATTCCACGACGGTATTCGCAAGCCGCCGCACTTCCGTCGCCACAATCGAAAATCGCCCGCCGTTTTTCCCGGCCCCGGCCGCCTCAATGCTCGCGTTAAACGCAATCAGCCGTGTATGGTCGGCTATCGTCGTAATCATTTTGACGATGTGATGAATGTGGCCGATTTTCTCGCTCAGCAGCGTCATTTGCTTGGTGTGATCTCCCATCTGCCGCGTCAAATCGGCATGCGTGTCCGTCGCGTGTTTCAGCGTCAATTCCATCCGGCGCATGGCCTGAAACGCCGATTCGGACGCGCCGCGAATGCGCGGCGCCCCGGAGGAAATCGCCTGCGTTTGCCGCAGAGATTGCTCGACGGACGCCGCAACTTGATACGTTTCGCTGATGTATTGCCGGAAAGAATCGGCCTGCGTTTCCGAGCGTTTCATCATGGCAGACGACGCTTGGGCAAACTGCGCGCGGAGCGTCTGGCATTGTTCAAGCGCGGCGGCGGAAATGCGGCGCATCTGCGCCACGCCTTGTTCGGCGGCGGTCTCCCCTAAAAATGCCTCCGGCGCAGGCAGCGCGGAGAGTTTGCCCTGCGCCGCCGGGCGCGTCAGCGCGGCAATTCGGTCAAGCGGCGCGCGCAGGCGGGCGGCAATCAGCAGCATTCCGCCGACCGCGAGGCCGAACACGCAGGCGGAAATCGCCAGCGCGATAGACATGAGGCGTTCGACCGGGCTGATGGCGTTTTTCAGCGACATGCCGAGATAGACCGTTCCCGCGCATCGCGTCTGCGGAGAAATTTCGGTCTGGAGGTTGACATCTACGCGGACTTCAAGCAGCGGCTCGCCCTGCGCGATCCAACGACGAACATTGGGCGTCACGCCGGAACAGACGAGCCATTCCTTTGCTGGCGGTAGCGCCTCGGGTAAGAGCGTGAATTGTGTTTTCGAAAAAAGCGGCGTTTTTGCGGCATCAAGAATAAGCAGGTAACGCGCCTCCGGTTGCGCGATGAATTGCGCCGTCAGGTCGTCTTCTCCGGCCAATTGGCCTTTTGCAAGGTCAAGCCCCGCGATTTCGGCCAATTGGGACGCAAGCGCAAGGCTTCGCGCGGCCGCCTGCCCTTCGACAAGGCCGATGGCCTCGCCGCGCAGCCACCAGTTTCCTGCGGCAAGCAGCAGCGCGAGCAGCAGGCCGATTATCCAGAGCAGATTGACCGTGCGTTGCGCAAAGAGGTCGCGCGGACGTTTTTTTATTGTTGGTTGGCCGGTCATTCTCCGAAATATTTCAATAATTTGTCCATCGCGCCCGAACTCCCCTCTTTCGCGCTTTCGAGCAGGGTTTTCAGCTTGTTTCGGCCTTCTTCGCCCAACCCTTTGAACCGGTGCGTCACGTCGCCCACCTGCGTTGTCCCTTCAACGTCATAAATCGGCAGGATTTCATTTCTCGGCGGATTGACGAAATAGGCTTCCAATTGGCCGTCGCCGTTTTTCACGTACATAATGCGCAGATCGAACGGCGTGCCTGTAAACCCCTTTGCTATCGGCACGTTCCGGTACAGCGCCATTTTATTGTACAGCATGACGGCATCTTGGCGGCGATTGCCCAACCACATGCCCGGCGAAATCATCCCGACGACCAGCGAAATTGCCATCAGCGCGACCACGATCATGAAATTTCTCGCAAAATGTTGCATAAATTGCCTCCTTTTTGCCGCAGAGCGGCGAATGATGGCGTTCCACGCAGAGCGTGGAACGAGGGTTTCCGACTCTCAACAACTTTCAGAACTTAACAACTCTTGAAGAAACGCCGTTGCGGTTCTGTCAAGCAAATTCCTCACGGAACGCGGAGCAGATGGCAGGTGAACGCCTCGCGTCCCCGCGTATCCGTCGCCTCAATTAAATGATACATGCGCGGGCATTCCCACCGGCAGCCAAGAATGCCGTCATGAATCGCCCAACTCCGCCCTTTGATTGATCGCTCGAACCCGGCCTGCCGGAAGGGGGTTGAGCCGTCCAGCCGCTTAAATAAGACGCCGCCCTGCGCGAATTCCCGATCAATCTCTTCCATCATCGTCTGGCCGGTTATGTAGCGGAAGCCGTAAAATTCATGCATGATGGCGTTGTGATAGGCGAAGGCTTCCGCCTTGACCCGACAGATGCCGAATTGACGGCAAAATGCGTGAACCTGCGCCAAAAACGCGCGATACATCCGCAGGCCGCCGCGCACTTGCCCCGGCGCCAAGCCCGCCCGCATCGCCCGGATTTCTTCGGGAATATTGCGGCACAGCGTCCCGAAACCGGTGCTGTTTCCGTTTTCGTCGCGGTCAATCTCGAACCGCTCGGCAAACGGGTTATTGATGTTGACGAACAAAATTTCAATGTCGCCGAACGAGGTGTCGCGCATTTCGAGCAGAAAGAGCGGATCCGGGAAATCGGGAACGTGCCGCAATTCGAGGCGCACGGCGGACGCGCGCGGCGGGCATTGGCAGATAAAGAGTTGCTCGTCCGCCTGCGCGCAGAGCGTTTCAGGGCGCATGCCGAATTTCGCCAAGAGCGCGGGCGGGATGAATGACGCATAGATGGCGCGTTTCTCGCGTTCCGGCAGCCGGTTGATCCGTGCAATCGTCCAGATGCCGGGCGTCACCGGCTGGTCTCCGGCGGCGGGCGTTTCCTCAAAATGCTGTTGCGCAAATTTTGCCATAATGCGATCCCATGAAATCTCTGTTGCGTGAACTGCGGCGAGAAACATCACATACAACAGCGCGAGATATTCGTCAAGAAAAACAGCGAGAAACGTCTGAACTTCAAGAAAATTACTTGACAGCATCGTCCTTTTGACGACAATCGCAATTTTGACGTAACACCGCGAAACTCGGCGTTCCCAAGAAACCGGGTTTCTTTCGTCATGAGGCAGAGGGGGAAACGAGGGCATTTTCTATGATGAATCGAATGGCGTGGCTGATCGCGCTGGGCATGATCGCGGCCGCATTTTCCGCGAATGCCGCCGACATCGGGCTAATTATGACTGATATGACCTTGCAAACGCAGGACGGGAAGACGCTGGCGGGGTCGTGGATTATCCCGGAACACGCGAAGAAAAAAGCGCCGGTCGTGCTGTTGGTGCATGATTATGGCTTGAATCGAAGAGACTGGAACGTCTTTATTCCTGATCTTGTTGAGCAGGGGTTCGCCGTGTTAGCAATGGATTTGCGGGGGCATGGGCAGAGCCGCTCCAGCGAGGGCGAAACCGTTCCCACGCAGGATGATTTGCTGAACGTCGGGCTGGCCGACATTCAATCCGCGCTGAAATGGGCGGCGGCGCAGAAGGCGGCTGACGCCAAGCGCATCGGCATCGTGGGCGCGGGACTCGGCGGCGATTTGGCCTTCCTGGCGCGCACCGCGTTCGTCAAAAATATCAAGGCCGCCGTCGTCATTTCGCCGTCATATACCACCATCACGGACGGAAAATTTTCCGGCATGACCGCGAACGGCATTTTATTCTGCGCCTCCTCGAAAAGCAAAGATGGCATGTCCATGATGGCCGCCGATACGCTGGCAAATTTTACCAAAGAGCCTAAAAAAGTGGTTATCTACGACAGCGCGGCGCACGGCATTGCCCTATTTTATAAACATCCAGAGGTGAAACAAGACATTCTCAGTTGGCTCAACGTGTTGAAGAAAAACTAAGATCCGTGGCGCGCCGCGCCGCAGCCGCGTCTGTCATGGGCGGCGCGGGCGATGGGCGTCAGCCGATCCCTTCATGATGAAATCGTTCCATGTCGGTTTGCGCGTAAAATTCGCCGGAGTTTTTTTAGCCGTTTCGATCACGCCGCTCCTCATCGTCATGTTTTTTGCCATCCAAAGCGGCAAAGAGCAGGCGCAGCAAGCGCAGGATATTCAAAATCATTATCAAGCCATCATCCAACAATTTACCTTATCGCTTCAGGCGCATGAAACCGCCCACGCAGACCTGCTCGCATGGGCAAAGGCCAATCTTGCAAGCGAGCAAACGGCCGACATCGCCACATTTCTGGAAGAAACCAGCGCGCGCGGAATTTCCGCGCCGACAGCCGACGAGATTCAACAAACGCCGCAGCAATTCATACAAGAATTTGAGGCGTTTGTGAAGACGCGGGAATTCTTCTTCATCGGCTTGATTTCTGGCGTCATCGCGCTGTCGTCGTTTGCGGCGTTTTGGATTGGCAGGGCGCTGACCGCCAACATTCTGCGTCTCACGACCATCGCCGACCAGATTGCGCGAGGCGAAATCATCGAACATACCCCCATCGCGGCCAATGATGAGCTTGGACAACTCAGCCGGGCGTTCCATCGCATGACGGTGTATCTCAAAACGATGTACGGCTATTCGCGTCAAATTGCGCAAGGAAATATTCAGAAAATTCCAAAGCCGGAGAGCCCGCAGGATGCGTTAGGCAATGCGTTTTACGAAATGGGGCGCTATCTCAAGAATATTTCGGACACCGCCGAACGCATTTCCACCGGGGATTTTCAGCAGATGATCACGCTGAAATCCGAGCAAGACCTGCTCGGCGAGGCGTTCCAGCGCATGACGACGACGCTGGCTGACGCCCTTCGGCAAGTCAAAAAAGAAGTGGAGATTGTCGGCATGACCAGTCAAACCATGTCCACCCGCGCCGACGATGAAAAGCGCATGGTGCTGGAAGTCCTGTCGTCGGCGGAAGAAACCTCGTCTTCGATGATGCAGATGCAGGCCAGCGTCGAAGAAGTCTCGGAAAATATGTCGGTGCTATCGCATTCCATCGAAGAAACCGTGTCGTCCATCGAGCAGATGAATATGTCCATCAAGCAAATCGCCGCGAATACGAGCGGATTATCCGACGCGGCCGAAGAAACGTTCGACGTGATGCGAAAAATCGGCGAAACGATTACGCGCATGGTCGCGGCGGCCAATCAGGCGGAACAATCCTCCAAAGGCGCGTCTGATTCGGCGAACGCGGGGCAGGCGTCCGTGAAAGAAATTATCGAAGGCATGGGCGTGATTCAGCGCGGCGTGGCGACGTCGGCGGAGACGATTAAAACGCTGGGCAGCCGGACGGAGGCGATTGGCTCGATTACCGACGTGATTAGCGAGATCGCGGATCAAACGTCGCTGCTCGCGCTCAACGCTTCGATTATTGCGGCGCAAGCCGGAGAACATGGGCGCGGCTTCGCCGTCGTTGCGGAGGAAGTCAAGGATTTGGCGCAGCGTTCGTCGGAGGCGGCGAAAGAAATTGACGCGCTGATTCAAGGCATTCAAAAGGAATCGCAGAACGCGGTGCAATCAATGGAAGAGGGACTTGGCGCGGTCGAAAACGGCGTGATGCTCGCCAATCGCGGCGGCGAAGCGCTGGACATCATTTTAATCAGCGTGCAGAGCATTCTCGATTTTATCGCGGCAAACGCCAAGATCGCCGATGAACAGGCCGCATTAAGCGAACAGGTCGGCAATTACATGGAAAACGTGCTGCGCATGGTAACGGAAATCACCAGGGCCACCGGAGAACAGCAGAAAGGCTCGGCGCAGGTGACGGTGGCCGTCGAACAGATGCGCAACCTGGCGGAGCAGGTGAAACGGGCGACGGTTGAGCAAAATCGCGGCACGATGCACGTGCTGGAGGCGATGGATAACGTCACGCAGCGCGTGCAGGAAAGCTCAGAACGCTCGCAGGAAATCGCCTCGTTTGCGGCGGAATTAGCCAGCGAAACCGCCACGCTCAGCCAATTGCTGCACCAATTCCAGATTCCGGC
>CAZCGG010000023.1:0-25416 GCA_964498135.1 uncultured Candidatus Moduliflexus sp. | reverse complement strand
CCGGTGGATTTGGGGCTGCATTTGGCTGGACACTACAATTCGTTGAATATCGGCGCGGGGCTGCTCGCCGGTTCGATTTTTCCCGGCTCAAACCGACTGGTGTTTACCGGATTTTCTCCATGCTGGGGCGGATTCTACATTTCTTCGATGGGCGGCGCGGCATTGGTGTTCGATAATCTCGGCATCAACATGATTTCGCTGATTGGCCGGGCGGCCACGCCGTCGGTGCTCTATCTCAACCGCGTTCACGGCGAGGAAATCGAGGTGGAACTTGCGCCGATCAACGTGGCAAACGTTTGGAAAGAGGGGCGGCGCGGCGTGTACAGTTTGATGGATCAGACGTATGCCATGTTTGGCGGCAAATATGAGGAAGACCCGCGCATTCTCGCGGTCGGCCCGGCGGCAATGGCGACGGATTTCGGCGCGATTGCGTCCGTGCCGATTACCAAAGGCGAATTGACGTTTGTGGATACATGGGCGGGGCGCGGCGGATTCGGCACGAAGATGCTGAAAGAACATGGCATCGCGGCGATTATTTACGGCGGCACGTTCGTTGACGAAGATTTCCGCGACAGAAAGGTCGCCGATGAATGGTTCGAACAGCGTTATCAAAAGAAACTCGCGGCCAAAGACATGGAGGCGACGGCGAAATATCGCTTTGATGCGAATTTTGAAACCGGCGGCACGTTCGGCGTGAATTTCGCCACGCTGAAAGGCCAGATGATTTCGTTCAATTATCGCAGCATTTATATGGATGAGGCGGAACGAATCAATATTCATGAAAAATTCGTCGTCAGCCATTACCTCAAACAGTTTAACGAAGAGACGATTAAGCCGAAAAAGCAGCGCACCTGCGGCGAGCCGTGCATTGCGGTCTGCAAAAAAATGCGCGACGAATTTAAAAAAGATTACGAACCGTATCAGACGATGGGGCCGCTTTCCGGCATTTTCGATCAGCGCGCCGCCGAAAAATTGAATCATCACGCTGATATGTATGGCTTTGACGCGATTTCCGCCGGAGGTGTGGTGGCGTGGCTGATGGAATGCCTCGATGCGGGGACGCTGACGCCGGAAGAGCTTGGCGTGTCGGCGAAGCCGGTTTTTTCGCCGAACAATTTCGCGCTGGAAACCGATTCGATGCACAACGCGGATCTCGGCGTCGCGCTGCTCGATGCGATTATCGAAAAGCGCGGCATCGTGGATTTGTCGGAAGGCGCGCGGAAATTCGCCCGTCACCTCTCCCGCAACAAAGGCAAAAGCGTCATCGATCCGTTCGTCTATATTCCGTATGCGCGGAAAGGGTGGATGGTGCCGAATCAATATTGGACGCCGGGCGCGTTGTCGCCAATGGCGATTATGGGCAAATATTACATGTATTACGGCAAAGATTTCTTGCCGCCGCGCGAGCTTGGCCGCCAAGACGCGGATCGCCTGAAAAAAGAATTGCTCGTGGACAATCTCGGCGTCTGCCGCTTTCACCGCAACTGGGCGGAAGAGATGATTCCCGAATTTGTCGAGTCGCTTTACGGTTTGAAAGAAAAATATCTGCAAAACAACGTCATTACCGCGAGCCGCATTAACAGCCGGAATTCGTCGCTGTTCTGGGAATCGGAGCGCAGCATTGATCTCGTCTATCAATTTTTGAAGCGCAAGCAGGTCGTGGAAAACAGCGCGAACGCCGAATTGGTGAAATGGATTGAGTGCTTCGAGAAGGATAAACAGGAGGCCGCGTTGAGCTTTTGGTACGAAATTCACAAGGGAATTCAGGAGTCGCTGCGGGAGTTTTAAAATGAAGTTTTGAGAAAATAATATATTATTGTTATAATATATTTTATATGTAATATATTATAGCAATAATATATTTTGATAAAAATATGACCATCTTTGAGAATGCGTATGTGAAGATTGCCTTTGATGTAAGCATTCCGTGTTTAGAATGGATTGGAAAGCAGTATATTCCCTCCGCAGAATTTCGGAATTCCGAAGAAAAGTTACTGCAAGTCTATCGGGAATACACGAAAAAATTCCCAATGATGCCGATATGCATTGATGCCCGCTTAATCGGCGTGATTTCCCCAAAAGATACGCAATGGGTGGCGGAGGTTATGTTGCCGCAAGCGGTAGAAGCCGGACTGAAAAAAGAGGCGTTTATCGTGGCCGCAGGATTATCAAAAATGACGATCTCACATTACAAGTTGGAGACGGGACAATCGGTTGAAATCGGCATGTTTCTTTCGGAGGATGACGCGAAAAACTGGCTGAAAAAAGGGAAATAATCAACAAATGACAGGCGGGGCGCGGCCCCGCCTGCGTGTTTAGGCGATAGCGGCCAAGAGTTTTTGATGAATGCCGCCGAAGCCGCCGTTCGACATAATCAGCACGACATCGCGTGGGCGCAGCCGCGCCGCGAGGTGCGCCACAATCGCGTCAACCTGCCCGATATAGCTGGCATTCACGCCGCGCGCTTGCAAATCCGCCGCCAATTGCTCCGACGAAAACCGATGCCCTTCGGGGGCTTTTTCCGGCTTATCTACGCTCGCAATAATCGCCGCGTCCGCCTGCGTGAAGGCGTCCGCGTATTCCTGCTGAAACACGTCGCGCCGGGTCGTCGCGGTGCGCGGCTCGAAGACGCTCCAGATTCTCCGCCCCGAGTAATGCGCTTTTACGGCCTCAATCGTCAATTTTACGGCGGTCGGATGATGCGCGAAATCATCCAGCACGACAATATCATTGACCACGCCGCGCACTTCCTGACGCCGCTTCATCCCCTCGAACGAGCGGAATCCGGCGGCAATCTCGTCCGGCGATAAGCCGACGCCGTGCAGCGCCGCCGTCGCACCGAGCAGATTCCAAAGATTATGGCGGCCAATCAAGGCCGTCTGAAACACGCCGAACGGCTTGCCATGCCGCAGCGCCGTGAACATCGTTACGCCGTCGGTCGTGGAAATCTCGCCGAGCCGCCACTCCGCGTCCGCCGTTTCGCCATACGTTTGAATCGGCGCGCGCGCGGACGCGAGGACGTCGCGGACATTCGCGTCGTCGGCGCAGGCGACTAAGAGGCCATGCGCCGGAATCAGCGCGGCAAATTTGCGGAATTCCTGCTTGATTTGGTCAAGGCTGCTGTAAATATCGGCGTGATCAAATTCGATGCTCGTGATGATGCCGGTCGTCGGGCGATAATGCAGGAATTTCGGCACTTTATCGAAATACGCCGTATCGTATTCGTCCCCTTCCACGACGAAAAATTTTCCGTCGCCGACGCCGTAAGTCTCGCCGAAATTTTTCATCACGCCGCCGACTAAAAAGCCCGGCTCGCGCCCGGCGTGATGTAGCGTCCACGCCAGAATGCCGGTCGTCGTCGTTTTGCCGTGCGTACCGGTCACGACAATCGAATGCCGGTCGCGGATAAAAAGTTCCGCCAACGTCGCGGGCAGCGAGGAATACGGCAAGCCGCGCTCAAGCGTGGCGACGGCTTCGGGATGGTTGCGCGAGACGACATTGCCGACAACCACGCGATCCGGCTGCCAATCGAGATTTTCGGCGCGAAAACCTTCAAAATACGGGATGTTCAGGGCGGCCAACTGGTCGCTCATCGGCGGATAGACATGCTCATCCGAGCCGCGCACGTCATACCCTTTTGCTTTAAGTATTCCGGCCAGCGATCCCATCGCCATGCCGCAAATGCCGATTAAATGAATTTTTTCCATAGCATTATTTAGAGGTTACATCAATCGTTCGTAATTCAAAATGTTCAGCGATGTTATCAAAATCTCGATCATTATGAAGCAAATCAATCTGATATTCCAAACAAACAGCGGCAATCATGCAATCCACCGAGTTTCTAATTGTCATGCCGCGTTTGCGTAATGTGCGATAGATATGCGCCGCTTGCAGAAAAATGTGACGTTCCATCGGAAGCCAAAGCAAGTTCGCAAGCATGGCCTTCGTCTGTGTGTATTCACAGTCATCTCGAATTCCTTGCAAAATTTCCGTCAGCACGACACCGCAGAGGCATAAATCATCTTCAGCAACCAGCAATTCGACAACACGACGAACGTGCGGAGTATCACGGCCGGCAAAGAAATCAATCCAGACGCTGGTATCTACAAGCGTCATGGCGCAATTCTTCCTTGCCGCATCGCATTCAAGTCGCCTTCCCAATGAATTCGGCCTTTCAGTGTTAAAAGCTGCTTTTGCGTCTCACGGCGCAGCAATTCGCGCAAGGCAAAATCAATTAATTCACGCGAGGTTTTGAAGCCAGTGACTTTCAATCCCGTTTCAAGCAACCGTTCATCAAGCACGACTGATGTGCGTTTCATAAAGGACTCCTTTAAATGCGGCGAAAGCCACCTCGCGCCATAAACGTATCAGCGTTCCATCGCAATCACGACCGTGTCATGAATTTTGGGGCGCATGTTGAGAAATGTCTGGTTCTGGCGCGAAGGATGGACGCGGTTGGCAAACAGAATGATCAAGAGTTTGCGCGGCAGATCGAGCCAAATGGATGTGCCGGTAAAGCCGGTATGCCCGACCGATTCTTCGGAAATCAGCGTGCCGCCGGAGGCTTTTTCTTTGAGATTGCGCGACGGCGTGTCCCAGCCAAGCGCGCGCGTCGAGCCTTCGACAAGGTGCTGGCGGGTGAAGAATTTTTCCACAAGCGCGGACGGAAAAAAATCATCTTTGCCAAGATAGCACGCATAGAGTTTCCGCATGAACCGATGCGTGTCGTCAAGCGTGGAAAACAGCCCCGCATGACCCGCCACTCCGCCCATTGCGTAGGCGTTTTCGTCATGCACTTCGCCGCACAGAATTTTTTGCCGCCATGCGCAGCGTTCGGTTGCGGCAAAATCGCCGCCGCGCTGCTGGCCGCGAACCGGCTGGAAAAAGGTGTTCGTCATGCCAAATGGCTGGAAAATCTGCTCGTCGCAAAAGCGGTCAAGCGTCGCGCCGGTGACGCATTCGATGACATGGCCGAGCAGAATAAAGCCGAGATCGCTGTATTTGCAAGCCTTGCCTGGCGGATAAATCAGATCGGCATAGCAGGCGTGGCGAATAATCAGCGATTTCGCCGCCGGGCTGCCGATTTCATTGGCGGCATCCGCGCCAACTTCCGCCGCCTGCTGCGCGAGTTCATAGAGCGGCAGATGATCGGGGAACCCGGCGCAATGCGTCAATAAATGCCGGAGCGTGATGTGCTCGTGCGGGCATTCGGGCAGATATTTTTTCAGGCGGTCGTTCAGCGCAAGCCGGTTATCCCTGACCAGCAGCATGATTGCGGTGGTCGTCGCCATTACTTTTGTCAGCGAAGCCACGTCGAAAATCGTCGTTTCGCTGAGCGGACGCTGCTCAGGATAAATTTGCGCGGAGCCGACGGCCTTGCGATACACGACTTTGCCGCGCGCGTCGGCTAACAGCGCAACGCCGGGCGTCGAGCCGTTTTCAATCGCCTGCTCTAACACGCGATCAATATACGGAAATTTTTGCGAGGGCATGACAATGGCAGCGCAGGCATTCCTGTCCGCGCCGTGCATGGGGGACAGGCAGGAATGTCCGTCCCGCTTATTTCTGATCCAAATATTCGCGGCACCAGAGTTCAAAAATCAGCAGCGCCCAAAGCTGCTGGCTGAAATCCTGCAAACCTTTTTGATGTTCGTCTAACAGCGAAAGCACGTATTCGCCGTTGAAATAGCCGCGCTGTTGCGTGCGGCTGTCGCGGAACACTTCGTTGGCGTAGTCCTTCAATTCCTTTTTGAACCATTCCGCGACCGGCACGCCAAAGCCGTGCTTGCGCCGATCCACAATGCCGGACGGCAACAGGGGGCGCATCGCTTCTTTGAAAATGTGCTTTGTCGTCAAATGATGAATTTTGACGCTTGACGGCAGCGACGCGACATATTCCACGAATTCGTAATCCAAAAACGGGACGCGGGCTTCCAGCGAGGCCGCCATCGTCATGCGGTCTTCCTTGACGAGCAGGTCATCCGGCAAATAAGTATGAAAATCGGCGTACAGCGTGCGCGTCAAATCGTCGAGATGCTCGGTTTTCTTGTAATGCCGGAAAATCGGATGTTCCTGCACCCAATTTTCCATCAACGGCTCGCGGCACAACTCGCGCTTGACCTCTTCTGAAAAACAGGTCATCATGCTGATATGGCGCAACATGGGCGACGAGTCCTGCGCGGTCAAAAAACGTTTGAACAGCAGGAAATATTCTTTGATTGCCGACGTGCGCGCCACCGGCAGCAGGCTCGATACCTGCAACGCCAAGCCCTGAAGCGCTTTCGGGTAGCGTTGATATTGATGATACAGCGTTTCGATGAGATAGCGGCGATATCCGGCAAACAACTCGTCGCCGCCCGTGCCGGAGAGACAAACCGTAACGTGCTCGCGGGCAAGCTTGCTCAGATAATAGGTCGGAATGGCCGATGAATCGGCAAACGGCTCGTCAAAATGCTTCATCAGCAACGGCAGAATTTCGAGCGCATTCGGGTTCACCTCAAATTCATGATGATCCGTCTTGAATTGTTTGGCAATGCGCCGCGCGTATTTGCGTTCGTCGTAATACCCAGCGTTCGGAAAGCCGATGGAAAAGGTTTTGACCTGCGTATTCGAAACGTTCGTCATGAGCGCGACAATCGCGCTGGAATCTATGCCGCCGCTCAGGAACGCGCCGAGCGGCACGTCGCTGATGAGCCGGCGGCGCACCGATTCTTGCAAGCGTTCCCGCACTTCCACCGCGTAATCCCGCGCCATGCTGCTCGTCACTTCGGCGGCGGCATCGCCATCGCTGGCAAACGGAATCGTCCAGTAGCGGTGAATCGAGACTTCGCCGTCCACGTATTCCAGCACATGCCCGGCGGGCAGCTTGTTGATTTTGGCGAAAATCGTTTCAGGTGCAGGCACATACATCACGGAGAGATAATTTTGCAACGCGGTGAGATTCAGCTTGCGCGGCACGGTCGGGTCTTGCAGCAGCGATTTGATTTCGGACGCGAACAAGAGGCGGTCGCGCCCGAAATAATAAAAAAGCGGCTTCACGCCGACGCGGTCGCGGCCAAGCAGCAGCGTCCGGCGCTTGCTATCCCACAGCGCGAACGCGAACATGCCGTTCAAGCGCGTCACAAGCTGCTTGCCCATTTCTTCGTAGAGATGGACGAGCACCTCCGTGTCGGTCTGCGTTTTGAATTTATGCCCTTTGGTTTCCAATTCGCCGCGCAGTTCTTTGAAATTGTAAATTTCTCCATTATAGACGACCGTAATGGAGTTATCTTCGTTGGAGATCGGTTGATGGCCGGTGTCTAAATCAATGACGCTCAAGCGCCGAATGCCTAAGCCGACATTGCCTTTCAGATGCAAGCCGACATCATCCGGCCCGCGATGTTCGAGCGCGGCCACCATCTTATCCAGCAATTGCTTCGAAACGTCTCGCTTTTCGTAATAATTGATAACTCCAGCAATTCCACACATATTGTCACTCTACGATAGGTGCCCCGGAACATTCTCAGAGCGGGTTAGTGTCGTCATACGCGGATTTTTGTCACTTTCGGTCTATTTTCAGCATAAACGCCGCCTTCAAGAAGTCAACTGAAAAATTCATTTATGAAAAGAAACTCAGTTTCTTGAAGAAACGGAGTTTCTGGCCTCGCGCGCGCCATCATTTAAACCAGCGCAGCAAGCGCGGCGCGAGCGATTTTTGGCGAATGCGCTGCTGCGTCAGCTTGCGCTTTTTCATAATGGACGGCCAGAGTTCCAGCAGGTCTTTGACGACGACAAACAAATACGGCTCTCGCAAGAGCATGAAGCCGAGCGAAAGCAGTTCGTACAGGGCGATATGCAGACACGAAGGAAGAAACGTGCTGAATCGCTCGTTTTTCAGCAGCATCACGTAGCGATTTTTCAGCGATTGGCGGCGAATCCATTTCGGAATCTGCTGCCGGTTGCCTTCGCCCCATTTTCGGAAATGGTAGCCGACCGCGTCCGGCGTGTAAACGCACTTCCACCCGGCCAACTGCGCCCGCCACGATAAATCAACGTCTTCTTTATACGCGAAAAAAAGTTCATCTAAATATTCATCATGCGCGACATAATGGCTGTCGGCGTCAGCAGGCATGCCCAAATCGCTGCGCGAATATTTCAGCGACTCCAGCATGGTACGGCGATAGAGGCACGCCGCGCCGGACGCGCCGAACACCTCTTCCCGCGTCGCATATTGCCCGTGATCCGGCTCGCGCTGGCCGCGATCCGCCGCGCGGCGATTTTTGCGCATCACGATGCCGGCGCTGTCTATCAACGTCGGATCATGCCCGTTCAAGAGCTTGCCGAGCGCAATTCCGACTTGCCGCTCTTCGCGCATAACCGCGATCAGCTTTTCGATAAACGGCGGTTCGAGACTGACATCCGCGTTCAATAAAAAAATAAATTCCCCGGACGAGAGCCGGATACCTTGATTATTGCCGTAACAGAAGCCTTTATTGCGGTCATTGAGAATCACGCGCAGCGGCACGCGCGGGTATTGCGCCCGGAACGAAGCCAGCACGTCAAATGAATTGTCGGTGGAAGCGTTATCCACCACAATAATTTCTATCCGGCGATGCGTCTGCCGCGTCAGCGAAATCAGGCACGTTTCAAGGTAATTGGCTCCGTTCCAGTTGACGATAATCACTGAAACCAATGAGCGGCTCATGGCGTTCACCGCTTACCAAAGTTTCGGCTGACCGGGGCAATAACCGGCGCGAAGATTCTGCGTCCGGGCAATGACGTAGCGGGGCTTATTCTGCGCTTCATGATATGTGCGGACAATGATTTCGCCCAGTAAGCCCATTGCAATGAATTGCCCGCCTAACAAAAAAAAGATCACAGCCAGCAGGAAAAATGAATTATTGCTGACCGTCGCGTCATAGGCGATTTTCGAATACCCGACGCCGAGCATCATGGCTATCGAACTGGCGATCCCGACTAAACCAACTAAACCGAAGATTTGGATTGGACGCGTGGAATAGCTCAACAAAAATTTAACCGTCATCAAATCGAGAATCACGCGCACGGTTTTGGAAAGATTATATTTGCTTTTCCCATGTTCTCTGGCGCGGTGATTGACCGGCAATTCGGTCACTTTCACGCCAACAAGGCTGGCTAACGCCGGAATGAAGCGGTGCATTTCGCCGTACAGTTCAACGGATTGCAGCACTTCGCGCCGGTAGGCTTTCAAGGTGCAGCCGTAATCATGCAGATGCACGTTCGTGATTTTCGAAATAATGCGATTGGCGATATTCGACGGCAGCCGCTTTGTCCAATATTTATCCTGCCGGTTGATGCGCCAGCCGCTCACCACATCGTAGCCTTCTTCGATTTTTTGCAGCAAGCGCCCGATGTCATTCGGATCATTTTGTAAATCGCCGTCCATCGGCAGAACCACGTCGCCGACAGCCGCGTCGAATCCGGCGGACATGGCGGCGGTCTGCCCGAAATTGCGGCGCAGCGTGATGACTTTAAACTCAGGATATTTCGCGGCGGCTTCAGTCAGAATGGCATTGGTTTGATCCGAACTGCCGTCATCCACAAAAAGCACTTCATACGATTTGCCGAGACGATCCAGCGCGTCTTTCAACTGCGGGATTAACAGGCGGACATTCGTTTCTTCATTATACACCGGAATGACCACCGAACAATTCACTGTTTGCTCTTTTTCAACGGTTGTTTCCATGCGTTCTTTACACAAGCCTGCGGAGAAACGCGATTTCTTCAAAAAAACCGCGTTTCTGTCGGCTATTTATAATTAAAAAGACGTTTTTCCCCGTGCTTCAGGATGATGCGGGAAAAACGCCTCTTGAATTGTCATAAACTTCCCGGGTGCGGCGGCGGGCATTATTCATATAATTCATGCGCTAACTGCCCGAAATCCTTTGTTTCCGGTTCGTCGAGTTCAGCCTCTTTGGCCTCAATGATGCCCTTTTTAAAAAAAGTGTACATCAATTTCGTGGTTAATAAAAAGTTAAGCGGACTTTGATCCAACACGTCCTGAATCGTGCGCTGCCCGTCCATTAACGCCATCACTTTCTGGACGGAGGGTTTAATTTCTTCCGCATTCGGCTTGACGAGTTTGACGAGATGAGAAAACGGCGGCATGGCGTTTTGGTATTTCAAAAATTCTTCGCGCTGATCAAAGCCATCCATCAACAACGTGGTCGTGCTTTTGCCAATCGGCGGCTGCGATGAGCGATCCGTGGAGACGAATTCGAAAAATCCCTCATCCCACACTAAAATGCGGTACAGGGCTTCTTCGCCCTTCAAGCCTTCTAACGCGGCTTGAATGACTTCGCCGCCGTCAAAATAAATCTCGCCGATGCGCCCTCCGTTGACGATTTTCAAGCCACCGGTTTTTTGCCCCATCGCCAGCGTTTGAATTACTTCCGCCAATGGCATTTGCTCTAATTTGCCTTTTAAATCGGATTCTTCGACGGGAGGCAATTTGGACAGCATGGCAATGCGCATCAAAATGGACTTGATGCGCGCCGTGACTTCAGAAATATGGAACGGCTTGGCAATATAATCGTCCGCGCCAAGATTCAGCCCCAACACTTTATCATTCAACTCCCCTTTGGCGGTCAAAAAGACAAACGGGATATGCGCGGTCGCTTCATCGTCGCGGATGTGTTTGCATAAATCGAATCCATCCATTTCAGGCATGGTCACATCCGCCAAAATCAAATCAGGAAGTTCCCGCCGGGCTATTTCCAAGGCGGCCGCCCCATTCAGGGCTTCGTTCGTTTCAAATCCTTCTTTCTGGAGACTGGATTTCAATAACGCCAGCACTTTTTCGTCATCGTCAGCAATCAGAATCCGCTGCGGTTTCATACACGCCTTCCCCCTATTCTGAAGTTGGATTGGTACTATCCGTGATGTTGAAACAACACTTAGGAGGGGCGGTGAAACTCGTCAAGGAAATTTTCTTGAGAACGGCGTTTTTCCTAAATTCGCGGGCGTTTCAGGAAAATGCCGCTGAAAGCCACCGCATTCCTGCAAGAAACGGAGTTTCCCGCGCTTTCCTCTTGACAAATCACAAGCGGCTGTGTATGCTGGATTTTCAGGTAAAAGGGCGACCGACGCGCTCGCCGAAATTCATGTAACCTGATGAAACGAAGGGGGAAGAGAGATGTCAGAATTAAGCCTTGATGATAAAAATAAGGGAAAGCGCATTATTACGCAATTCTTCCGCACAATGCCCGGCGTTCAAAAAACGTTGATGTTCATTTTTGAGCGCGAGGGGTATAAAGGCGTTTTCCGGCTGCAAAACATTCTGTACCCTGACAACTCGCCGGAAATCAACTCGATTGACGCGCTCCGCAACGGATTAAGCATGATTTTGCAGCATATTTACGGTATGCCGATTGAAGATAAAGAGGGGTATTTTCAGGAACTCGTCAAATGCAAAACTCCGGGGCAGGCGTTGCGCAAAGAAAAAGAATCGTTGTTCAACTACTTCTTCGCCGAATTTCCCACGCTGAAACAATATTTCCTTGAGGAACTGATTGACGATAAAGATTTCCGCTTCATCAGCGCGTTATGCCGGAAATATTTAGGGCTTGAAGGCGGCATTTCCGATATGCGCGGCTTCAAAAAGCAGATTCGCGGCTTGCAGGAATCGCTGGCGGATCAGGTGGCCGGAGGCGCCTCTGAAGCGGCAGTCGTCGAAACCTTGAAGCAGCAGAAAGTCGAGTTGGAGCAGCAAGCCGCCACCGCCACGGCCGTTGAAATTCCCGAAGGCGAAGCCGGTGACGAAGCAAAAGAAAAGCAAAAGATCATTCAGAATGCGCTGGGCGATCAAAAATATACTGACCTGCGAAATTTCTTGCTGCAAAAAGCCGTGGTTGACCAGAATTTCGCGCTGTTTCAGCAATTTCTTGATTATGCGCTGGATGTGTCGGCGCGGCATGTTGCCAACGATCTGCCCTCATTCTCCGCAGGCGTCGAAAAATTAAAAGCCTTCCGCGACGCACTCGAACTTGAGTTAGCCGTCCATACGAATTAACGCCGTGACGCCCGTGAATATCCTTGTGCGCGTGCCAAATTGGGTGGGAGATTCAGTCATGAGTCTCCCTTTTTTTGACGTGCTGCATCTCGCCGCGCCCGATGCCCGCGTGGAAATTATCGCGAAAGACGCGGTGCGCGACATTTTCCTCCATCATCCGGCCATTTCCGCGATTCATCCGTTTTCAAAAGCCCAAACGAACGGCTTGCTCCAACTCTTCCGCTATGGCCGGGCGTTGCGCCAAAAAGCGGCGTTCGATGCGTTTATCACGCTCGCGCCGTCGTTCTCGTCCGCCGTGATTGGGCTTGGCGCGGGCTGCCGCGTCAGAATCGGCTACGCGGGCGACGGGCGTTCCCTCCTGCTGACGCATGCGCCCCGTCCCGTTCCCGGAACGCACCGCGTCGAGGCGTACTGCCGCCTGCTGGATTGCCTTATGCTGCCGCATGTTTCCGCGCCGAACGCTGAAAAAGCAATGTGGCTCTTTTTTTCACAAGACGAGCAGCAGGCGCGGATTCTTCCATTTGCGCCCGAAATGCGGCAGATTGTGTTCAATGTCAATTCAGAAGCGTCATCGCGGCGGCTGCCGCTCGACACATGGATCGCGTTGGGCAAAAAGCTTCTCGCGGACGCGCCGCAGCCAGTTTCGCTCGTGTTTATCGGCACATCCGCCGAGCGCGAACGGGTGAATCAGGTCATGTGGGGAATCGGCTCGCCGGAACGCCTGCGCGATTTTACCGGCAAAACGTCGCTGCGCGAGCTTGCGCTGCTGCTGCGCGATGCGGATTTGGTGATTTCGAACGATTCCGGCCCCATGCACCTTGCCAACGCCGTCGGCGCGCCGGTCATCACCTTTTTCGGCGCAGGCAATCCGGCGGAAACCGCGCCATTTAACCAGCAAAACGCCGTCGTCATCAATAAACATCTGCCGTGCAGCCCATGCGTGAAAAATGTCTGCCAATTTCCGACTGTGCGCTGCCTCGAACAGATTTCCGTTGACGAAATTCTGCGCCATACCGTCAGCAGATTGTCCAATGATACTTGCACGAAATGGATAGTATGATCACAACAAAATTAATTTTAGGCGATTGTCGAGAAGAACTTAAAACTTTAGAGAGTCATTGCGTTGATTTAATTTTTACGTCGCCGCCGTATGCGGATAGCCGGAAAAATAGTTATGGCGGAATTCATCCCGATCAATACGTTGAGTGGTTTTTGCCGATTGCGCAAGAATTGCAACGCATCTTAAAGCCGACTGGCACGTTTATTTTGAATATCAAAGAAAAGGCAGTCAATGGCGAACGGCATACTTACGTCATTGAATTGATTTTAGCCTTGCGAAAACAGGGATGGCTCTGGACGGAAGAGTTTATCTGGCATAAGAAAAATTGTTATCCGGGGAAATGGCCGAATCGCTTTCGTGACGCATGGGAACGCTTGCTCCAATTTAATACGCAAAAACAGTTTCAGATGTATCAAGAGGCGGTGATGGTGCCGACCGGCGATTGGGCGAAAAACCGGCTGCGCAATTTAAGCGAGACGGATAAAATTCGTGATGAATCCAAAAACGGCAGCGGCTTTGGAAAGAACATTTCGCATTGGCTTGATCGAGATTTGGCGTATCCGACTAATGTGCTGCATCTGTCGACAGAATGCGGCAATAAACAGCATAGTGCGACGTTTCCGCCCGCGCTGCCGGAGTGGTTTATCAAATTATTTACAAAAGAAGGCGATACGGTGCTTGATCCGTTTGCTGGTTCAGGAACGGCCTTATTCGCGGCAAAACGTTTAGGGCGTCATTCAATTGGTATCGAACTACAAACGGAATATTACGAACTGGTCAAAAAGCAATTGGATAACGACGAGACAGCACTCTTCTAACTATGGCAAACATTACGAAAAAGACGATAGAACGATATGTTGAGCAGCATATCGGCACATTTCATGAAAACCGTTTACAAAAGTTGCAAGAACTCAAGTTTGCCGAGATATTGAAACGCAAAAATCCGTATCTCTTCAAAGCGAAAAACATTCTTACAGCGCATGATTTTGTCAAAACATTGCTTGACGCCTATCTTTCTGCCCAAGAAGAGGGCATTTTCGGCGTATTTTTAGAAGGATTGGCTGTTTTTATCTGCGAGAAAGTATATCATGGCAGAAAAACGAAAACGATAGGAATTGATTTAGAATTTCAAAAAGGGAATACCTACTATTTCGTCTCGATTAAATCCGGTCCGAATTGGGGCAACAGCGATCAAATCAACCGTATGAGACAGAATTTTGCGAATGCGACTGCCGTACTTCACTCGCAACAGTCCGATCTTGAAGTGATTTGCGTGAACGGGTGTTGCTATGGACGCGATAATAAACCGCAGAAAAGCGGCTATCTGAAACTCTGTGGTCAACGCTTTTGGGAATTTATTTCAGGCGAGAGTGAGCTATATACAAATATTATCGAACCGCTCGGCTATAAAGCGAAAGAAAAGAATGAAGCATTCGCCGAAGTGTATGCGCAGGTGCTCAATATTTTTACGTTCCAATTTACGCAAGAATATTGCGTCAATGGGGCGATTGATTGGAACAAAATTGTTGCATTGAATTCAGGAAAAGAATCCTCTTAACCAATGCGGACACTCTGCTTTTTCAACACCTACAAACACTGGGGCGGCGCAGAAAAATGGCATGCCGCCGTTGCCCGCGCCTGCCGCGATCACGGCGATGCGGTCTTGGTCGTGACAAACCGGCGCAGCGCGTTATTTCATCAGCTTGCAGACGAACCCAATATCACGCTCCAGCAATGCGCCATTTCGAACCTCAGTTTTTTGAATCCACTGAAAATTTTTAGAGTAGCGCGGCTCTTCAAACAGCATGGCATTCACACGATTGTGCTGAATTTATCGGCGGATGTCAAAGCCGCCGGAATCGCCGCGAAACTGGCCGGAGTTCGGCAGATTATCTACCGGCGCGGCGCGGCGGTGCCGGTTAAAAACAGTTGGCTGAATCGCCTGCTGTTCCGGCATGTCGTCACGCGCGTTATCGTCAATTCGCAGGAAATCCGGCGCGCGATGCTGTTGCATAACGCCGCGCTGATTCCGCCGGAGCGTCTGACTGTGCTGTATAACGGCCTCGATTTGGCGGCGTTTGACCGGCAGCCTGTGACGCCCATTCCCCGCAGCGCGGGCGAATGCGTGATTGGCAACGCCGGGAGGTTCGTCGCGCAGAAAGGGCAGATGCGCTTGATTGAATTAGCGCGGCGTTTGAAGACGCAGGGCGAGCGGTTTCGCTTGCTTATCGCCGGTTCCGGCGAGTTAGAGGGTGAATTGATCCAAGCCGCGGCGGCCGCCGGTGTCACTGATCACATCGAATTTCTCGGCTTTGTCGAACGAATGCCGCAATTTTTCGCGGAGATTGACCTGTTTGTGTTGCCGTCGCAGCACGAAGGCTCGTCCAATACGGTGTTAGAGGCGATGGCCGCCCGCAAGCCGGTGGTGGCGTTCAATGTCAGCAGCTTGCCGGAAATGGTCGTGTCGGGCGAAACCGGCTTATTAGTCGAAGCGGGCAGCGTGGCCGCCTTGACGCAGGCCGTGACGACGCTCATCCATGACGAGCCGTTGCGCAAAACGTATGGCGAAAACGGGCGAAAACGGGTAGAGGAACGCTTCTCCATGCAGCGCATGCTGCGGGATTTTCGGGCGTTAATCGAACATGAATGAACGCGCCAAATTGTCAGTGACGTTGATTACGTTTAACGAAGAAAAGCGCGTGCGTGCGGCGTTAGAGAGCGTGAAATGGGCGGATGAAATCGTCGTGGTGGATTCGTTCAGCACGGATCAGACCGTCGCCATCTGCCGCGAATATACCGCAAAGGTCTATCAAATCGCGTGGCGCGGCTACGTCGAGCAGAAAAATATCGCGACGGCGCGCGCCGCGCATGATTGGATTTTGAACATTGACGCCGACGAAGTCGTTTCCGCCGAACTCGCCGCCGAAATTCAGCAGACGCTCGCCGCGCCCGCCTGCGTCGGTTATTTTATGCCGCGCCGCACCTATTATCTCGGCGACTGGATTCGGCATTGCGGCTGGTATCCTGACGCGAAATTGCGCCTGTTCGATAAACGTGCTGGCAAATGGGTCGGCCAAGCGTTGCATGAAAAAGCGCAGGTGACCGGCGCGACCGCCCATCTGCGGCGCGATCTTTATCATTATACTTACGAAGACATTACGGATCATCTCAACACGATTAATAATTTCACCAGCATTGCGGCGTCGCAGAAAACCGGATCGGTCAGCGGCGCGGGGATTCTGCTGCGCACGGTTGCGGCGTTTTTGAAAAAATATCTGCTGAAACAGGGCTTCCGCGATGGCACGCGGGGCGTGATTGTCTGCCTGCTGTCCGCATTCACGGTCGCCGTCAAATACGCGAAATTGTGGGAGCGGCAGCATGTCATCAATAAAGATTTAACGCAAAAGGCGCAAGAGACGCAATAGCCGCAAACGTTTGCGTCTCTTGCGCCTTTTGCGTTAGTTTTTAGCCGATGCCGTCAGTGATTTTTGCGGTTGGCGTGCCGATTCCGGGAGAGGGGATGGGCAATCACGCCTATCAGATTGTGGCGGGCTTGCATCGTCATCAAATGCTGCGCCGGGCGTATGTCATGCGCTACGGCGGCGGCGATCCGTTCGCGGCGCAGGCGCGAACCGCGTATTGGACGGAGCGCGTCGCGTACCGGCTTGCCCACTATTTACGGGCGGATCAATACGTGCTGCGCGATAATCTCTTCGATTTCTACGTCTCGCGGCAGGTCAGGAACGCCGACATTTTTTACGGCTGGACGCATCACGCGCTCTATTCGCTGCGAGCGGCGCGGCGGCGCGGCTTAATCACAATTCTCGAACGTGCCAATGCCCATCCTTTGACCGTAACGCGCCTTTTAGCAGATGAATACAAGCGGCGTGGCGTGACCGAGCCGGTCTATCATCCGCGCATTCTGCAAAAGCATCTCCGCGAGCTTGAAATCGCCGATTACATTGCCGTCACGTCGCACTTCACGCAAGCGAGCCTCCTTGAAAACGGCATCGCGGAAGATCGGATTTTGCTGACGCCGCTCGGCGTGGATGCGGCGCGGTTCGTTCCCGCAAATGCGCCGAATGACGGGCGGTTTCGCGTGTTGTATGTCGGGCAGCTTCGTTTGCGCAAAGGCGTTCAATATTTGTTGGAAGCTTGGGCGCGGTTGCGCCTTGACAACGCTGAATTGCTGTTAGTCGGCGACGTGGTTGACGAATTCAAAGAAATTCTTCACAAAGCCCTCCGGCAACACGCTAATATCACGGTCGTCGGCCACGCGGCGGATCCGGTGCGCCTCTATCAATCGGCGTCCGTCTGCGTCCTGCCGACGCTCGAAGACGGCTTCGGCCTCGTCGTATTAGAGGCGATGGCCTGCGGCGTGCCGGTCATTCTGACGGAGAACACTGGCGCGAAAGATTGCGTTCGCCGCGACATTGACGGCTTTATTCTGCCGCCGTATCAGGTTGAAGCGTTGGCGGAGACATTAGCATTTTGCGCCCGCAGCCGCGACAAACTGGCGCAGATGGGGCGGCAGGCGCGGCAGCAGGCCGAACAATTTTCATGGACGCGGTATCAGGACACGCTGACCGCGCATTTGACTCGGTTATTTCACCTATGAACTCAAAAATCCGCGTGGCGTTCTGGCATAATACGTTCGCGCCGTATCGCGTGCCGCTCTTTCAGCAGCTTGCGGCCTATCCAGACATTGATTTGACCGTCTATTACGGCAGCCCTAAAGATCGCCATCGTCAGTGGGCGGTCAATTTCGGCGCGGGCTATAACTATGTGTTGCTGCCGCATGTGACGATTCCGGGCTATCCGCATAAATTCAACCATACCTTTTTTCAGGAGTTGCTGCGCCAGCGGTATGACGTGCTGATCGCCTCCGAAAATGAACTCGGCTGCCAAATTGCGTTTTGGGCGTCGCGGCGGCTGAAGAGGCCGTTCATCGTCTGGTCGGAAGAGATCAATTATCAAATCGTGCGCGATGTTCGAGAATATACGCTGGCAAGCGTTTTGCGGAAAACGGCGGCGTTTATCGGGCGAAAACTCCATGAGGCAGTCTTTTTTCCGTTTTATTACGGCGCGGTGTATGTCAAACGCCATGCCGACGCCTGCATTGCGGCGGGGCAGAAAACGGAGGAACATCTGCGTTCGTTGGGCGCGACCTGCCCCTGTTTTCATCATGGCAGCACGATTGACACGCAAGACTTTACGCGCAAATTGCAGGCGCAACAGCCGGACGCGCTGAAACAGGCATTGGGCATTGCGGGCAAAACGGTCGTGCTGTCCGTGTCGTATTTGCAAAAGCGCAAAGGCGTGCAATATCTGATTGAAGCGTTTTTGGCGATTCAGCCGCCGAACGCGGTTTTGCTGATTGTCGGCGACGGCGAATACAAACGCGAGTTGCGGAAGCTCGCGCCGCCGGATTGCCGCAACATCCTGTTTCTCGGCCATGACGAATCGCCCGCGAAATATTACGCGCTGGCCGATATGTTTGTGATGCCGAGTTTCAGCGATCCGTGGGGCCTGACGGTCAATGAAGCGATGCTCGCCGGTCTGCCGGTCATCACGACCACGAACGTGGGGGCGCAGGAGTTGATCCAGGGCAACGGCTACGTCATTCCGCCGCGTGACGCTGCCGCGCTTAAAGCGGCCTTAGAAATATTGCTGCGCGATCCCGTTTTGCGCGAGACAATGGGCAAGCGGTCACGCGAGATTATCAAAACTTACACGATTGAGCATTCTGCCGCCGCCTGTCATGCCGCAATTCAGGCGGTCATGCGCGGGAGATATTCGAATGCGCATGAACTCGAAAATTCGCGTGGCGTTTTGGCATAACGTCTTTGCGCCGTATCGCATCCCTATTTTTCAGCAGCTTGCGGCGTGTGACGATATTGATTTGACCGTCTATTACGGGACGGTCAAAGACGCTTATCGGGCGTGGCCGGTCGTTTTTGAGAACGGTTATCGCTATCGCGTCTTGCCGTCCGTGACGCTGCCCGGCTACCCGTATAAACTGAATTACACGCTTTTTGCCGAACTGCTGCGCCAACGTTATGACGCCGTGATCGCCGTCGAAAATGAGATCGGCTGTCAAATTGCGTATGTGGCTTCGCGCTGGACGCGGACGCCGTTGATTCTCTGGTCAATCGAAATGGATTATCAGATTGTTCACGATCCGCAGGAGCAGACGCTGGCCTCGTATTTTAATCGGCTGCCCGGCTTTTTGAAGCGGCGCGTTCTGCAAGGCGTCTATTTTCCGCTGCGCTATGGCGCGGCGCATGTGAAACGGCACGCCGACGCCTATTTAGCCGCCGGAAAAGCGACGGAAGCGCATTTGCGGGCTTTCGGCGCGACCGCCCCGATTTTTCAGTTCAGCAATACGGTGGATAATGAGGCGTTTCGGCGGAAGTTGCGCCAGAGCCAACCGCAATCGCTGAAAACGTCGCTCGGCATTGCCGACAAAATTGTCGTGTTGTCGGTTTCGTATCTCCAGAAACGCAAAGGCGTTCAATATCTTATCCAAGCATTTCGCAGGTTGTCGCCGCCGAACGCGGTGTTAATCATTGTGGGCGACGGCGAATATGCGCGGGACTTGCGGAAACTCGCGCCGGAAACTTGCCGCGATATTCTGTTTGTCGGGCATGATGAAGAGACCGCAAAATATTACGCGCTGGCCGATATTTTTGTCATGCCGAGTTTCAGCGATCCGTGGGGCTTGACGGTGAATGAAGCGATGCTCGCCGGGCTGCCGGTCATCACGACCACGAACATTGGGGCGCAGGAGTTGATTCAGGGCAACGGCTTTGTGATTCCGCCTCGCGACGCAGGCGCGCTGCAAGCCGTGTTAGCGCAATTGCTGAATCAGCCCGATCTGCGGCGCGAGATGGGGCGGCGTTCGCAGGAAATTATTCAACGCTATTCAATTGAGCATGCCGTGCAGGTGTGCCGTCAGGCCATTCATGCGGTTGTGCCGCGCTCAAACAAAACACGCTCAGTTTCTTCAAGAAACTGAGCGTGTTGGGGGAGTGTTTACGCCATGCCGAAGGTGTTTGGAATGAAATAGACTTCGTTCACGACTTGCTTGACGCCGGGAACCGTCTTGGCAATCTGTTCGCAGCGTTGAATGTCGTCCGCCGTGATTGTCGAGCCGCGCAGCGTGACGACGCCGTGATCAACCAACGCTTCCAGAAATTGAATCGGCAATTTCTCTTTATAGGCGATCTGCGTGACGACCGCCTGCCCTAAGCACAAATCCGCCAATTTCTTCGCGCAGTCTTCCTGCTTCCGTTTCAAATCAAGCATTTCGATGGCGGATTTCACAAATTCGACGACCTGCACAACGGTAAACGTGCCGGTGTTCATCACGAGATCGTATTGCGAGAGGTCTTCCCAATTCACATGGAAAAAGAATTTCTGGAAGCCGATGCGGTCATGATCGCTGTTCCGAATCAACTGCTCCGCTAAGCGATCATCGCAATTATAACGCTGCTTGACGCGCTCGAGGCGCAATTCCATCGGCGCGACGACGCGCACGTGCAGCGCGCCGGGAACGTCCTTCAATAAGACCTGCCCGCCGCGTCCGAGAATGATGCCATTTCCCTGCTGCGCAAATTCGTACATCGCCGTTTTCATGAAATGGAGATAGCGGTCTTTTTCTGAAAAGAAAATGTCCCAGAACGCCGGTTTCTTCTCGTCGTATTTTTCAACGCTTTCTTCCGGGAGGCCATACGTCGAAACCAACATCTCTTCCAACTGAATCTTATCCAGATAGGCATACGACAACTCATTTTTCAAGGCGTCGGCAATGTCATTGCCGAGGCTCCCCAATTGCCGGGATATGGTAATAAGCGCCATGTTCTTTTCCTCCCTTCGCGGGGCGAAATCGTCGCGTTTCATCCCGCCCGGTCAGTCCGTCGTTCATGAAAGAGGCTCTGTTTTCCTTCGATTTCTCAAGTTTGCGACGAAAAATGCGCTAAAAACCGCACACAACTAATATAACAGCAAAGAAGCCGAATGTCAATCATTTTTCACTTGACGAACAAACAGAATGCTGAAAGATGATGTGGTAATTCTCACCGTAATTTGGTCGCCCCGCGCTCCGTCGCGGGAAACGATTTGACATCAGGCCTCTTGCAAAAGTCTCTTCCGTTCGACCTGAGCCTGTCGAAGGGCGTGCGTGACCGTTGACAGACGCCCTTCGACAGGCTCAGGGCGAACGGGACGCCCTTCGACAGGCTCAGGGCGAACGGGGTGCCGAGGAAATCATGACGTATGCAAGAGGTCTAATCTGGTCGCCTCGCGCGCCGTCGCGGGAAATGGCTCGACATCGCGCGACAACCCGCGACGGAGCGGGGGCGACCATTGGAAACCTTATGACGCAACCCACGCGCATAGACATCATCGGCGCAGGCATCAGCGGCCTGTCAACCGCCTATTACCTCGCCCGCGCCCTCGCCGCGTCGCCGGAGCACAAGGCCATCATCCACATTTGGGAAAAAGACGCGGCGCCGGGCGGCTTGGCGGGAACGTTCACGACGCCGGATTTCACCGTCGAAAAATTTTATCACCATATTTTCAAGCGCGACCGCGCCCTGCAAGACCTGATTGCCGATGTCGGCCTGCAAGACGAGATTGTCTGGCGGCCGGCCGCGACCGGCGCGTATTATTTCCGCCAGCCGTATCGCCTCTCGTCGCCGTTGGATTTGCTGCGCTTCACGCCGCTGCCGTTTTTGGATCGCCTGCGGCTCGGCTGGATGGCGATTCACGCCCGCGCGGTGCGCGATTGGCGGCGGCTTGATGACATGTCATGCAAAGAATACATTCACAAGGTCGCCGGAGAAAACGTCTATCGCGTGGTCTGGGAACCGCTCTTTTACGGCAAATTCGGGACATACGCCGATTCAATTTCGGCGGCGTGGCTCTGGTCGAAACTCGTGGATCGCGGCGGATCGCGCAACGCGCAGGGACATGAATTTTTAGGCTATCTGCGCGGCGGCATGGGGCGAATGTTCGCGGCGATGGCGGCCGCGCTGGAACAGGCGGGACATCACATTCATTTGGGGCAGACGGTGACGCGCCTGCGCGGGACGGGCGAGAAGATTGACGCAATTGAAACGAGCGCAGGCGCGTTTCAAACAGATCTGGTCATCGGCTGCGCGCAATTGCCGGAATTGGCCGACGTGCTGCCGGAACAGGCCGACGCGTACCGCCAAGCGCTGCACAAAATCGGCTTTTTGGCGAACGTCTGCCTTGTGCTGACGCTCAAACAGCCGCTTTCGGATTTTTACTGGACGAACGTGACCGAACCCGACGCGCCGTTCATCGGCGTCATCGAGCAGACGAAATGGGCGGAACGCGCCGATTTCCGGCAGAAGCACGTCGTCTATATTTCGGCGTATGTCAATCAGGACGACCCGCGCTTGCGGATGGACGGCGGCGCGCTGCTGCGGCAATATCTTCCCGCCATTCAAAAAATGTTTCCGCAATTTTCCGTATCGCTCGTGGAAGCCGCCGTTGTCTGGAACGCCCGCTGCGCGCAGCCGATTGTGCAGACCGGCTACCGGCATCTGGTTCCGGCGATTCAGTCCCCGATCAAGAATCTGCTCGTCTGCACGATGGCGCAGATTTATCCGCATGACCGGCAGATGTCGAACGGCGTCGCGCTCGCCCGCCAAACCGCCGAACTTGCGGAACAGGCTCTGTAGTTCCTCACAGAAACGACAACGAATGAAAGAACAGAACGAATTTGACACCTGCCTCATGCCTTCAATTCGTTCCCTTCTCCTATTCGTTGTCGTGAATGACCGCTAAAAACAGGCTTCCAGAAGCAATTTCCGCCGCAAGGCTCGCGTCGTCGCTTGCGCCAAATGCCCCATGCCGCCAAAGAGAACGCATTTGACATGCGCTAAGGCGACGCGCCGTTGCCGCCATTGCGCCCGTTCGCGTTTGATGGCGCGGCGAAAGCGCAGAATAGCCTGCCGTTGCATCAAGATCACTGCTGGCAAAATGCGATAGCCTAAAAAGGGGACGCTTTCTCGCGCGCGAAACAACGTCACTCCATTCGGCTTGAATTTCAGGCGATGTGTTTGCAAAAAATGCTCAAGCGTCGTTTTGATGTGCCATAATCCACGCTTTTCATTGCCAAAGATGAGAAAATCGTCCACATAACGCACATACCCCGTCACGCGGAGCGTCTCTTTGATGAAATGATCTAACGGATTCAAGAAGACATTCGAAAAAAATTGCGAGGTTTGGTTGCCAATCGGCAGCCCTTTAGGACGACGCAACGGCGTGAGGAGATCATCGCCGGGGAAATAGTCCGTGACGGGCGTTTGCGGATTACTGCGATCAATCAGCAGATCAGTCAGCCACAGCGTCCGGGGGCATTTGATCTTGCGGCGCAGCAGGGTTTTTAAAATGGCGTGATCAATGGATGGAAAATATTTTTTGATGTCGCATTTCAAGACATAGGGAAAGCGACGGGCAAACTGCTGCGCCCGCCGCACCGCCTGATGCTGGCCTTTTCCGGCGCGATTGGAATACAGATCCGGAATAAACGCGCGCTCGAAAATCGGCTCGATGACGTTGCAAAGCGCGTGATGCACGATGCGGTCGCGGAACGGCGCGGCGGAAATCAGGCGGGGCTTTTCTTCATAAATGTAAAACGTCCGATACGCGCCCGGCTGATATGTCTGGTCGCGTAATTCCTCATGCAGGCGCAGCAATTCGTCTTCGGCATGGACGATGAACCGCGCCACGTCGCGCCGCTGCCGCTTGCCGCGAATCGCTTTGCGATAGGCGGCATAGAGATTTTCAAACGAAATCAGCCGTTCCCAGAGGTTTCCGATGCGTTTCATGGCAGACGGGAAGGGCAGACGTTCGGCTCGCGGCCTACCAGCCTTGCCCCTCCGCTCCCTTCTTTCGGCACGGCCTCGCATTAGAGGCCGAACGCAGGATCAGCGACGCATGTATCTTCCACGACATGGGCCGGACAGCCGTAGATGCCCGACATTCGGGTCTGGAAAGAGACTGGGACGCGCCGGGAACAGACGAGACGGAAGCCCCTGTTGTTGTTCCTGTGGTTCTGCCTGTTGTTCCTGTTACGGACGGCGCAACGTCACGTCACTGCCCCTTCGCGTCAACGCGCGGGTTGACACGCTTGCTGTCAAGGCTCTTCAGCCAGCCGCCGAGCAGCCGCCCAACTTCGCCAGCCGCCTTGACAAGATAGTGATATTGATCGAAACTGACATACCGCAATTCCATCGCCAGACGGAAATAGTGCTTGAGACGCATGAGCCGCGCGTCCGCCTGCCGCAACTGCTCACGCTGTCCGTCGTTCCGCAGCGCGGCTTCGCCGATCAACTCATAAAAGTCAAAGAGCGCGTCATTGATGCGTTTGGCAAGAAAAAACCGCTGCGTTTTTGGAAATTTTTCCGTGCGCTGAATTACCCATTTCAGCAAGTCAAACGTTTTGACAAAAATCGGCGATTCGTTCATAAAAAAATTTTTTTGGGACCAGAGGGGGACAAGCCCCCCTCTGGACTCCCCCCAGAAACCAGAAAACAGCAATTCAGCATTCAGAAAGGAGATACTGGGACGCGCCGGGAACAGACGAGACGGAAGCGCCAGTCGAGGTCCCAGTGGTTCTGCCCGTCGTACCTGTAACGGACGGCGCAACGTAATTTTTTCACATCACTATAAAACGAACCGCCCCGCAGCACGCGCCAATCAGGATCGCCGTCCGTCACCCATGCGCTGCCGTCGTCAGGCGCGTTTTTGTAATTGCCATGCCAGACATCCGCGCACCACTCCCAGACGTTCCCAGCCAGGTCTTCCACCCCGCCGTCGCCCATCCACGCCGCGCGCCCGCGCGGAAACGCCCCCACCGCGCTCGTCGCGCCGATGTTCGTTTCGCCGTAATTCGCGCGGTCCGGCGTGATGTCGCCGTTGCCCCACGGATACCGGCGATAGGCGTCGCCCGGCCCCCTCGCCGCATATTCCCATTCCGCTTCGGTCGGCAGGCGGATGACCTCACCCCCTGCCCCCTCTCCTAAATCAGGAGAGGGGATGACCACACCCCCTGCCCCCTCTCCTAAATCAGGAGAGGGGATGACCTCACCCCCTGCCCCCTCTCCTAAATCAGGAGAGGGGGAGAAGGAAACTGCTGACGACTTTTTGCTCCCCTCGCCTGATTGAGGAGAGGGGGCGGGGGTGTGGTTTCTTTTCTCCGTCAACCATGCGCAAAACGCCATCGCCTCATACCACGACACGCCGACAACCGGATGATTCGCCAGCGCGAAGCGCGGATCGTCGAAGTGGCGCG
>CAZCGG010000022.1:0-36444 GCA_964498135.1 uncultured Candidatus Moduliflexus sp. | reverse complement strand
AGAAGGAAAAGGTGAGGCTATGTTTGAGATCAATTTCAGCGAATTTCATCCGGTTTTTCAGGCGTTTTTAGCGACCTGCTTCACGTGGTTTGTCACGGCGTTGGGCGCGGCGATGGTCTTTTTCTTCAAGGAAATCAGCCAGAAAGCCTTAGACGGCATGTTAGGCTTTGCGGCAGGCGTGATGATTGCGGCGAGTTTTTGGTCATTGTTAGCCCCTTCGATTGATTTGGCGGAACAGATGGGTATGACGCCCTGGGTGCCGCCGCTCGTCGGCTTTTTGGCTGGTGGCGTCACGCTGCGGATTATTGACAAGCTGCTGCCGCATCTGCATCCCGGCTTCGCCATGTCAGAAGTCGAAGGCATCAAAACGCACTGGAAAAAAAGCGTGCTGTTAGTGTTGGCGATTACGCTGCATAATTTCCCCGAAGGGTTGGCGGTCGGCGTGGCGTTTGGCGCGGTGGCAAGCGGCATTCATTCGGCGTCGCTCGCCGGGGCAATGGCGGTCGCGCTCGGCATCGGCTTGCAGAATTTCCCGGAAGGGACAGCAGTGTCCGTTCCGTTGCGCCGCTCCGGTTTAACGCGCTTTAAAAGTTTCTGGTACGGGCAGCTTTCCGGCGCGGTTGAGCCATTGGGCGGCGTGATTGGCGCGTTGGCGGTCACGCTGATGCGCCCGATTCTTCCTTATACGCTGGCGTTTGCGGCGGGCGCGATGATTTTCGTCGTGGTCGAAGACGCGATCCCTGAATCGCAGCATTCCGGCAATACCGATCTCGCCACGCTCGGCGCAATGACCGGATTCGCCGTCATGATGACGCTGGATGTTGCGTTGGGGTGAGATGTTGCATGAAGATTTTTCTGCGCTGTCGGGCGCAAACGCCTCGTTCTCCTGCGCTCGCCATGTCTGGCTTACGTCAGCGCGGTCGGTCTCAGGGGACGCTTTCACCATATTTGCTCTGCTGCGGTTCACGGCGTTTGCGATGACTGCTGATGCCGTGAAGTCCGCCAATAGATGCCTGACAATAGCAGAATCAGGGTGACGGCTTCCAGCAGGAGCGCCGCGACTTTGTTGGTTTCGCCGCCATCATCGGAATATGCGCCACTGTGCCACCAAAATAACACCAGCCAGCGCGGAAACGGCAGATTCAGGTAGAATCCTTTTTCCAGATCGGGATAAAGTGACCCCAAGAGCGCGATACTGACGAGCCAGGGATGGGTTTTCCACAACGGCCAGATCAGCGCAAAGACCGGCAGACTGAGCGCCAATACTTTCAGCAAGACCCAACTCAATCGTGGAATGGCTGGCAATGAGGAGAAGGCCAGAATTTTATAGATCACGTCATAATGCGGAAGCGCATCCAACAGCAAATGTGAAGCCAGACTCCCCCCGATACACAGGATGCCCGTCACGACGAGCCAATAACGGCGCAAGAGACCCAGCAGCCTCCGGGGGGGCCAGGTGATCACGACGGCGCTCACCAGCGCCCCTGCCGCAAAATGTGTGGGAATGTTCATAACCTCCTCCGTTTCATGCCCGCCCTTTGCGCTCCGGCGCAAGCAGATCGTTAGCCGCATTCTCCCTGTATAAACGATATGATCAGGACTTACGCAAGAAAGTTCGCCCTTCGACAGGCTCAGGGCGAGCGGTGGGTGAAACTCCAACATCATCACTCGTTCGTGGCGGCCTGTCGAACCACGTTGCGTAAGTCCTAATGATGATATTTCTAGCAACTTCATAGACTCATATCAGTTCTTTCCATAAAGTGTATCAATGAGTTTAATTCCCAAGCGATGCGAGCCGCCTGCATGGTTGGGTTAAACCCGCTCTTGAAGTTGAAGGAGTGTTTTGCTTAATAATACTCTCGTATATATGCATACGCCCGATTAAACAAGTCTTCGTCTTTGATTGGGTATTTCACCCAAAGAATCTTTCTCAATTCTTTCATGACCAATTTTTCGCCCGTTGGGGTATTTTGCCACCCATCATACCGGACATACTTCACGATGTTATCGATATCGGTCACGATTCTTTCTACCACTGCGGGCGTTTGATCGGTTTTCATTTCAAGGAATAATTCAGTGAGGGCGGCTTTCGCGGTTTTGCGCTCGTCAACTGTATCTGTTTGCTTTTCTGCTTGGACGGTATCTCGGGCGATTTCGCACAAGTGCTTTATGAATTCAATACTGCTGATAAGACCTTGCTCGGCTTTGGCGCGTAACGCTTCAAGGCGCTGACTCAATGCGATGAAAATCGGATTGTTCCCATGTCGTGCTAAACGACCGGTCAGGATGTTCATCATCCGCTGCGCTTCTTTGGGGTCTTTGTTATTCATCAATTCATCAATCACGTTGGCGTCTAACACCATTTCTTCCATTTCGTGACTGATTCCATCCACATGAATATGCGCGTGGATTAACTGTGTAGTTTGCGCCCCAAGAGCGTGCCAAAGCAATCTGCCGTTGTCATCAGATGTTGGCTTAACTGAAAGATACACTTGGGAAAGCCATTTATATTCTTTTTGATATTGATTCAGGATTTCATCAGGCGAAAGGGCTTCCCAAAGTTTAGATAGTGAATTGAAGTCTTTGGCGAACGCGTCTCGTTTTTCATCGGTCTTGATACATTCTTGCGCGGCTTGCAAACCTTCGAAGCCGGCGATGGTTCGATCAATTCCAGCAAAATGAGCCAAACAATCTGACAAGACTTGCGGCAAATTGTCTTTCAGTTCTTTCAAATTGGTAATCACCAGTTTGACGGTTTCTTCATCAAATGCCAAAGCCTGCGCCGTGTCATCGAAGACACCGAAGTAATCCACAATGCGCCCAAAAGTTTTGTTGGGGAATAAGCGGTTTGTTCGGCAAATGGCTTGTAATAAAGTATGGTCTTTGAGCGATTTATCCAAATACATCGTTTGGAGAATAGGCGCGTCAAAGCCGGTCAATAATTTGGCGGTGACAATCAAAAATTTCAATGGGGAATCTGGGTCGTTGAATTCTGCGACGACTTTTTCCTGCTGGTCTTTATCCATGCCCCATGTTTGCTTGAATTCAAGTTCGTCATTGGCCGACGTGCTGATCACGACTTTGCTGGCGGTGAAGGGCAAAAATTTATCGAGTTCGGCTTTGTATTGGATACAGGCGAAGCGGTCAGGCGTGACAATCATGGCCTTGAATCCTTCGGGTTCGACATGCTGTTTGAAGTGTTCCACAATATCTTGAACAATCTGCCTGACCCGTTCCGGCGATTTCAGAAACACCGCCATGTTTGCCGCTTTTTTGCTTAATTTGTCCCGGTCTTCTTCATTCAGTTCGTTTGCCATTTCTTTGAAGGCAATATCCAAACTTTCTTTATCAACGTGATAGTTTGGCAAGCGCGGCTCAAAGTGCAGCGGCAACGTGGCATTGTCGCGCAAACTATCTTGAAAGGTGTAACGGCTCATGTAGCCGTTGGCATCTTCCTGTGCGCCAAACGCCCAAAAGGTATTTTTATCGGCTTTGTTGATGGGCGTGCCTGTCAAACCGAATAAAAAGGCATTGGGTAAAGCGGCTCTCATTTTGCGTCCCAAATCGCCTTCCTGGGTGCGGTGCGCTTCGTCCACCATCACGATAATATTTTCCCGCGTGTTCATGTCGGGGTACGCTTCTTTGAATTTGTGAATCATCGTGATCATGATTTTGCGGCTGTCGCGTTCCAATAAATCATGCAATTCTTTGATATTGTCCGTTGTGACCATGTTTGGCACATCGGCAGAATTAAAGGTCGCGGTGATTTGCGTATCCAAATCAATGCGATCCACCACAATCAACACGGTCGGATTGCCAAGCGCTTCCACCTTGCGGAGTTTTTGCGCGGCAAACACCATGAGCAGGGATTTCCCCGACCCTTGAAAATGCCAGATTAAGCCTTTTTTGATTGCACCATCCGACACGCGCTGCACCAGCGCGTTTGCGCCTTCGTATTGCTGATAACGGCACACTACTTTGATTTTCTTTTTCTGGTTGTCGGTGGCGTAAATCGTGAAGTGTTGCAAAATATCCAATAACGTGGAAGGTTTCAACAAATGCGTTAATTGCTTGCCGACATCCTGTAGGCTGTAAGAGACTTCCGAAGTCTTAAAGACTTCGGAAGTCTTCTCCTCTTCGATGCGCCAAGGCGACCAGAATTCCAAAGGCGTTCTGACACCGCCGATGAACACTTCTTTGCCTTCGGTGGCGAATGAAAAGACATTCGGCACGAATAACTGCGGCACGGCATGTTCATACACAACATGAATATCGTGTGCGCCATCCAGCCAACTGACAGCGGGGCGGACAGGCGTTTTGGCTTCGCCGACAACCAAAGGCATCCCGTTGACCAACATGACAAGATCGGGGATTTTGGTTTCCCGCGCCTGGATTTTGAATTGATTGGTGAGGATGAAAGAATTGTTATGCGGATTTTCGAAGTCAATCAAACGCACGGGAACATGCTGTGCATGTTTGCCGAATGGCATGTTGACTTCCCCCCTGAGCCATTTGGCAAATTCTTCGTTGGCGCGTACCAGGCCGACATTGCCCACCGAAAGCACAATGGCCCGGAGTTTCCGAATGACTTCATCGGCAAATTCGGGGTGCGCCGCAATTTCAGGATTGATGCGGCAGAGCGCGGCGGCTAATTCTTTTTCGACGAAGACATCGGCGCTTGCGCGTTGGAGCAGTTCGCTTCGAACGTATTTCCATCTGAGACCTGAGACTTCCGAAGTCTTCAAGACTTCGGAAGTCTGGAAGTCTGCTTGCGGTTCTCTCACCATGCCGCCATGCGCGTTGTTCAAGTTCACGCCTGTTAAATTGTGAATGATGAAATACTCGACGCTGTTGAGTTCGTTAAAAGACATGGTTTACCCCTGTTCGAGACTTCCGAAGTCTTAAAGACTTCGGAAGTCTATTGCAGTCTATTTCTCCAACTCCTGCAAATATGTTCTCACATCATCAAGCAAGTTTCTTGTCTTGATATATTCCATTACCAGTGTTTTATATTTTTCGGACGTTCCGAAGCTTTCGTTGATAAATTCGCGGTTGACCAGCGTTCCTTCACGCAGATTCATCCATTCGAGATAATTGGAAAACTCCCATTCTTCGGGTAAAAAGACCAAACCGTCTTTGACAGGGTTCGCATGAATGTAAACGCATAAATTCAGCAAGTGGCTGTAATGCTGAATCGGCTTGGCTTGAAATTGTCCTTGAAATAACGCGCCTACCCGCTCGAAACGTTTGTTGATGGCTTTGGTATATGAAATGCTGAACTTTTGCATGGCAAGAGAGACCCTACCAGAAACTTCCGAAGTCTTTAAGACTTCGGAAGTTTGGTTCTCGGAAGTCTGCCTTATACGCACCAAAATATGATAATGCGTCGGCATGAGACAATACGCAAGGATTTCCACGTATTCCCGTAGATATTTTTTGATTCCCTTGAGAAAATACAGGTAATTATCGCGCTCGAAGAATACCGTTTGACGATTATTGCCGCGATTGTAAAAGTGATAATACTGATCGGGTACAAAAGGCGCAACTCTGCGTGGCATTGGGCGTCCAGACTTCCGAAGTCTCCGAGACTTCGGAAGTCTTTGTCTCCTCATCCTAAAATCTCATTCAGTAGTTTTTGCTTGAACGTCTTCAAGGTTGCTTTTTGCTGGCCAAGTAATCGAAGCGACTGACGTAACTGGTTGAACACATCAGCCATCTTTTCCTGAGTTTTGACATCAGGCAAAGAAAGTTGAAAATCTGCCAAATCTCTCCATTTCGTTCTTGGAGATAACGAACCCGCCGAAGTGCTAACAGCATGATTCATAAACGCATCCGATGAAACATAATAGGGTAAAAGTTCGGGCAGGATTTTTGCTTTGATTGCCCTGAACACCAAAATGTCGCTTGAACAAATGCCATCAAAATCAGCAACGGCGACTTTCTTGAGATAAGCGCGGCGTTTGCCAAACAACACATCGCCTCTGGAAAATCTTTTTGTAAACGTCGTGCCGTCTGCGATATTGCCAAAGCCCTGCAAAGCAAAATTCTCTGGCTCAATATTTTCCAGCCCGACAAAACGAGTCAAGCCGTGTTCCAGCGGGGTTCGGTCATGTTCTTCAACGCACTCGCAGACTTCCGAAGTCTTTAAGACTTCGGAAGTCTTGCCTGCAAGCAAATTGCCAAACACTGGCGGGTTGCTCACCAAACCATTGCTCAAAGTCTTTTGCAGTGATTTGAGGTTTTTTTCTTGTCCTTCTACGTGAAAAATTGACTGCTCGATACTTCGAAACAACGCTACAATGCGCTCTTGCTCGTCAAGTGGCGGAAGGGGGAAAGTGTATTTAGAGATATGTTGCCATTTCGTTCTTGGCATGGTCGTGCCGATTGAACTGTCAATGGCAATTTTGAAAAAAGAATCCGTCGTAATTGCATAAGGCAGAAATGTTTGACTAAGAAGGTTTTCATCTTTGGTTCTCAAAACCAAGATGTCGCCAGAGCAGAGACCATCAAAAGGCGCAATCGCTACTTTTTTTAAATAAGCCCGAATTTTTCCAAAGAGAATATCGCCTTTTTGAAATGTCTTGTTAAAATTGACGCCATCGTTGATATTCCCAAATTGCTGGATGTGTAAATTTTCGGAATCAATATGCTCGAAGCCAATATAGTTTTCAAAACCATCTTCTATTGGAGCGTTTGTTGTAACGCGCAACTCATTGACAAGATTGCCAAGTTCAACTTTTTCCCATGTATCTTTCTGCAAATTCATCATGCACTCCAGACTTCCGAAGTCTTGAAGACTTCGGAAGTCTCATAGTCTCATGCCCACGCCCAACGCGCCCAACTTTTCGAACAGGCTATCCAAAGAAGCGTTCACTTGTTCCTGCCCATCTTGTAGGGCATTCAGCAACTCTTCAAGGTCGTGTTCCGAATTGTTTTGCGCCTGTTTGACATACAACTGAATACTCAAATTGCCGTTATTCTCCAGCACATCATCATTGCTCATCACTTTGGCAAAGCCATCCACATCTTCGAACTGCCAATACGCGCCGCTGATTTTTTTGATGTGTTGCGGCTCAAGCCAGGCGTTTGTTCTTTCGATTCGCAATTCGTTGACGGCGTTGATAAAAATAATTTTTCCTTTGCGTTCCTTCGGTTTCTTTGCGCGGCAAACCAGCAGGCAACTTTCCATACTGCTGTTGTAAAACAAGTTCTTCCCCAAGCCAATCACCGCATCCACATAATCGCCTGCAATCATTTTTTTGCGAATGTCGCTTTCCGCGTCACGGAATAACACGCCGTGCGGAAACAGTGTGACGCTTCTACCCGAATGAGGATTCAGGCTTGCCATGATATGCTGCTGAAAAGCATAATCGGCGCAGCCTTGCGGCGGCGTCCCCCACATATTTCGGCCAAAGGGGTCTTTTGACCATTTGGCTTGATTCCACCGTTTCACGCTGTATGGCGGGTTTGCCATAATGACATCGAATTTCCGCAGTTCGTCATTTTCCAGAAACTGCGGATTGTCCAGCGTATTGCCTTGCGTAATTTGAAATTCATCCACGTTGTGCATAAACATATTGATGCGGGCAATCGCCGACGTAATCAAATTCAATTCCTGCCCATACAGTTTGAGCGTGCGGTATTCCTTGCCCTGTTCTTTCACATGCAACGCGCTGTTCAGCAAAATTCCGCCGCTGCCGCAAGTCGGGTCATACACGCTTTCGCCCGGTTGCGGGTCGGTAAGCATCGTCATCAGTTTGACCACCGTGCGGTTGGTGTAAAACTCTGCGGCGGTATGTCCGCTGTCATCGGCGAATTTCTTGATCAGGTATTCGTAGCCTTCGCCCATCATGTCATGCGGCACTTCGGCAACGGATAATTTATATTTTGAAAAATGCTCAATCAAATCCAGCATTTTTTCATCGCTCATGCGGCGTTTGTTTGTCCATTGCGCGTCGCCAAAGACATCATGCAGCATGTCGAAATTGGCTTTTTCAATGTGATGGAGCGCCTGCTGCAACGCCGCGCCGACATTGGTTGTTTTCTTTCGGACATCTTCCCAATGACAATCTTTGGGAATTTGAAAACGGTGATTCTCTTGAAATTCGGCGTAGGTCAAATCGCCGCCGCTTTCGTCTAACGCCTGTTTGTATTCTTCATCCCACAGATCGCTAATGCGTTTGAAAAACAATAACGGGAAAATGTATTGCTTGAAATCGGCCGCGTCAATCAATCCGCGCAGGATATTGGCGGCACCCCAGAGATAGGCTTCGAGTTCTTTCGTGTTCATAACGTGAGATGATCCTTTAATTTCGCGAACGATAAAAAATGAGATGATTGCGCAAGAGAAGGGCGAACCACGCGGTTCACCTGCAATCGGCTGTGTGCGCTGTCTGGCGCGGCCGCGTGGTTCGCCGCGACGCGGCCGTATGGGCATGTCCAATACCAATAAGGCGCGTCAGCCAACAGGAACTGTGCCAGACCCCCCCTTCTTGAAGACATAAATCGCCCACCCCAGCATTTCTCGTCCCCACCTCAGATACGCGGTCTTGCTCTCACGCACTCGCTTCAGCACGGTCTCCACATCTGGATCATCCCGATGATCACTCGCCCATGTTTCCGCGGCATACCACTGTAACCCTTCATATCTATCCCAGTCATCCTGGCTGCTGACGAGTGTATAGACCGCCTCCAATCCATACTCTCGTCCGACCTCGACATTCTGATCATGAGTTCCGAAGTCGTTCCGGGTCACTTCGATCGCTTCCAAATACGCTTTTTCCGGTTCATGCCGCCAGTACGGCTCTCCCACAACGATCCAACTTTCTGGGGCGGCCATCTTCTGCAGCGCGTTCAACGTCCCGCGATGCCCGCCATAAATCCAACTCGCGCCGATGCAGGCGACCAGATCAAAACTCTCTACGGTCTCTGGGACATACTTGGCCCCGTCCATCTCCAAGAACTGGAGGTGGGCATCCGGAACACGTTCTTGCTGCTTCTTGTGGACATTGGCAATGCAGTACGGAGAGCAATCAACTCCTGTCCCTGTCATGTGTCGGTACCGTTCTGCAAGCCTGATGAGAAACTCGCCCTTTCCCGTGGCGATATCAAGCACGCGCGCCCCAGGTTTCAGAGGCAGAAGCGTGATAAGCTGTTCAAGTTTCTCAAGACTCATCGGATTGCAGAGAATGTGCTCCCGATGCGTGATGTTAAAGAACTTCCACATGTCCATGCGCATACCTCCTTTATCAATGCCAGCTGAACCACACGGTTCACCTGCGCGCGGAGAACACCCGCGCAAGCAAACTCGTTAGGCCTCGTTCTTTTTGTGCGCCCACGTGTGTATCCCTTCTTGTTTTCCTTTTAATTCAATCATTCCAATACTATGAAAATGATGTTTATTCTGAGCGGTTAATCTCTCGTACACCGCTGATGAAATGAGCAACCGACTGGTGGTTTGCCGACTTGCCGCTTCTAAGCGTGATGCAATATTGACAGTATCACCAATGACCGTAAAATTTTTTCGATCATGACTTCCAATATCGCCTACAATGACATCTCCGTAGTGGCAGCCAATGCCAAAACCAGCGGGGATCGGTAAGTTTTTCTTCAGGAGTTCGCTTTGCAATTGATTCCATTGATTTTCCATTTCTATTCCACATAATATTGCAGCATCACAGGCAGTGCCATGATGTGATAAGCCAAAGATCACCATAATCGCATCCCCAATATATTTATCAACAATCCCATGATGTTTTTCTACGATAACATTCCACTGTTCAAAATACATATTCAGCATGTCTGTAATGAGTCTGGGATCATGGTGTTCACATAAATTCGTAAAATTCTTAATATCAGAAAAGACGATACACAGATCGAGCCTTCGTGATTCTATGCTCCCTTCTTCAATAATCAAATCCCGAATTTTCCCATCAACATATTGTCCGAAGAGCGCATAGATTCTCTCCTTTAACAGGACGATCTCATGCCGACCTAACGCAATCGTCATGGCGAGAAATGCTCCGCCGTAAATGATAAACCAATGCGTTGGATTTCGTAAAAATATTGATGAGTACTGAAATATCCGCACGATTGTTAATTCTTCTTGAGGATATCCGTCCTTCCACGTATCGAAATAGAAGTATAAAAACAAGAAGATCAGCACATTCACGAGTACGAGGAGAATTTCAGCCGCTTGTGATGCCGCTGAACGTCCTTTGAGTTTGAGTACCATCAGGAGGCTCGATACCGTTGCATAGATCCAAAAGCCGACATGCGCAGCATTCAATATATGGGCGACGCCTTCGTGCAGTTCGAACAGGCTATACACCAGTGGTACTAAAAAGGAACATGCCAGCCTCAATCGCGTGTTGTTTCCATATTTCGAAAGGATCAGTGTCTGGATGAGTAACGCCGCGAATACTCCTACGTGACTTGCATTCTGGAGCAGATTCTTCCCCTCAACAATACACTGCATTAAAAGATAAAAGAGCGCAAATTGTCCTGAATAGAGTAATATCTCTTGTAAGAACAACTTCGCATTTAACGAAAACTGTTTATATGTCATTTCACGGCCTCGGCTCTTCTTGGCACGCCTAACCACGCGGTTCACTGCGAGCGGCATGCGCGAAGTCTAGTGACACCGCGGTGATCTCCTCGCGCGGAAAATACCGCTTGATGTCTCTTCATCTTGACCACGAGATCGAACGCGGCGTCCTCGTTCGCAGTGACGAATGAATCGCACGATGTTGATGACTGGCGGAGCGAGGGAACGAGATTCCGACGTAAGGAAGTATGGAGAGCGTTTTGTCAAAGATTTTTGCGGCGGAAGCGTTCCCGCGCCGCGTTGAAGCCTACCCCGAATACGCCCGCCAACAGCAACAGATACGCGAGGCCGACGCCGCCGAATTTGGCGAGCGTAAGCACGTTCGCGATGTTAGCAAGCGTCGCGTGTTGCGCTGGATAGTCCAAAAGCATCGTTACGATGCAGAGATTTTCGCAATAATCCGCGAGGCCGCCGAGCAGCGTGAGCAGGCTGAGTTTTTGCAGCGCGTGATGTTCCGCGAAAAGTTTCCGAAACAGAAAGGTCGTCGTGATGACGTAAAAAATCGAGTAAATCGCGGGAAAGATAAAATCTTGCGGAACGATGTAATGCAGGTGAAAGGCGCGTCCCGCTTCGCCGAGCGCGGTCAAATGGTCGTAGGCTTTCTGCGGGGAATACCCCATTTCCATGTCTAAAATGCCGACGCCGCCGGTCATGGCTTTCAGTTGCGCCACGCCGAACGGCTTGCCATTAATCAACGCTAAACTGAGGACAAAACAGGCCAGCGTCACCCAAATAGCCTTTGGCGAGGCATGGCGTTTTACCATGTCATACAGCATGTTGAGCATAAAATTTTTTTGAACAGGACTTACGCACCCCACCCCTGCCATCCCCTCAAATCAGGGGAGGGAGACAACAGAAAAATCGTTCCCCCCCCCTGATTAAGGGGAGGGTTGGGCGGGGTCTGCGTAAGTCCTGTTGAATAAAAAAGCTGTCAGACGCCTTCGAAGGCGTCTGACAGCTTGCGTTGTTAACTTATGCCGCGTCCAATTGCTGCTTGAGCAGCGCATTCACGACCTGCGGATTGGCCTTGCCCTGCGTCGCTTTCATCACCTGCCCGACGAAAAAGCCGAACGCCTTCGCCTTGCCGCTGCGATATTCCTGCGCCGGGTCGGGGTTCGCGGCGACGATCTGCGCAATCACGGCGATCAGCGCGGCTTCGTCGGAAATCTGCACTAAGCCCTTTTCTTTGACAATCTCGTCCGGCATCTTGCCGCTCGCGGCCATGTCATCAAACACGGTTTTGGCGATTTTGCCGCTAATCGTGCCGCTTTCCATCAATTTCAGCATCCCGGCGAGATGCGCGGGCGTGACCGGATACTGCCGAATATCGGCGTTCCGCGCGTTCAGTTCGCGCATGATGTCGCTCATCACCCAATTGCTGACGAGTTTCGCCTGCGGAAACAGCCGCACGCACGCCTCGAAATACACCGCGAGATGTTTCGAGGCGGTCAGCACTTCGGCGTCGTATTCCGGCAAGCCATACTCGCGGACGAATCGCTGGCGTTTCGCCGTCGCAAGTTCCGGCAAGTCGCCCTTGACACGCTCAATCCATTCGTCGTTGACGTCCAACGGCAGTAAATCCGGGTCGGGGAAATAGCGGTAATCGTGCGCCTCCTCTTTGCTGCGCATCGAAAACGTCATGCCGCGATCCGCGTCCCACAGGCGCGTTTCCTGCGCGATTTTTTCGCCCGAATCGAGCAGGAGCGTTTGCCGGTCAACCTCGTATTCAAGGGCGCGTTGGACGTTGCGAAACGAGTTCAGATTTTTGATTTCGACCTTGACGCCGAGTTTCGCGCTGCCGACCGGACGCAGCGAGACGTTCGCATCGCAGCGCAGGCTGCCCTCTTCCATGTTGCAATCCGACACTTCAAGGTATTCCAGAATATTTTTCAGCGTCGTCAGATATTCCTTCGCCTCGTCCGGCGAGCGCATGTCCGGCTCGCTGACGATTTCCAGCAGCGGCGTGCCGCAGCGATTGAAATCCACGTAGCTGAATTTTCCGGCGGGTTCGCCCGGATATTCGTGCAGCAGCTTGCCCGCGTCTTCTTCGATGTGAATGCGCGTCAGGCCGATGCGCTTGGCCGCGCCGCCGACCGTGATGTCGAGCCAGCCGCGTTCCGCAATCGGCAATTCGTATTGCGAAATCTGGTAGGCTTTCGGCAAATCCGGGTAAAAGTAATTTTTCCGCGCAAAAACGCTGTGATTGGCAATCGCGCAATTCGTCGCCAAGCCGGTGCGAATGGCGAATTCCACGACTTTCCGGTTCAAAACCGGCAGAACGCCCGGCATCCCTTCGCAGACCGGACAAGTGTTCGTGTTCGGCGCAGCCCCGAATTTCGTGCTGCACGCGCAAAAAATTTTTGAGTTCGTCATCAACTGGGTATGCACTTCTAACCCGATGACGGTTTCATACGCTGGCATAATTTGTCATGGAACACTGATGAGACTGATTAAGGCTGATAATTTTTAACGCAAAAGCCGCAAGAGACGCAAACGTTTGCGGCAGTTGCGTCATTTGCGTTGAAGAACGGTCTCATCAACTCGCCCAGTGTTCTATTTTATGATATTCGGTTGTGTATGATGAAATCTTGTGTTTTCCTGAAAGGCGAACGCCGCCCGCAGAACAGTTTCTTCTTGAAAATGCCCGCCAATCAACTGCAAGCCGATAGGCAGGCCGCCGCTCGTCAGGCCGCACGGAATCGAGATGCCCGTCACGCCCGCCAAATTGACCGGCACGGTGTAAATGTCGCTGAGATACATCGTGAGCGGATCGTTGACCATTTCGCCCAACTTCGGCGGCGGCGTGGGCGTAATCGGCGCGGCGATCACGTCAACCTGCTTGAAGGCGGCCTCGAAATCCTGCCGCAGCAGCGTCCGCACTTTCTGCGCTTTCAGATAATAGGCGTCGTAATAGCCCGAGCTGAGCGCATACGTGCCGAGCATGATGCGCCGGATGACCTCTTCGCCAAAGCCTTCGGCGCGGCTTTTCGCATACATGTCGCTTAAATCGGCGTACTCTTTGGCGCGATAGCCGTATTTCACGCCGTCGTAGCGGGCAAGGTTGGAACTCGCCTCTGACGGGGCGATGATGTAATACGTGGCGACGCCGTAGCGCGTATTCGGCAGCGAGACTTCTTGGACGCGTGCGCCGAGTTTTTCCAAGGTCGCAATCGCGTTCCGCACGGCGCGGTCAATATCTGGATCGAGTCCGGCGGCGAAATACTCCTGCGGCATGCCGATTTTCAGGCCATGCACATCGCCGGTCAACGCCTGCGTATATTTTGGCGCGGGCAGTTTCGCGGAGGTCGAATCTTTCGGATCGTGGCCGCTGATCGCCTCAAGCAGAATCGCGGCGTCGAACACGTCTTTCGCCAGCGGCCCGACCTGATCAAGCGAGGACGCATACGCCACGACGCCGTACCGCGAGACGCGCCCGTAAGTCGGCTTGAGGCCGGTGATATTGCAAAACGCGGCGGGCTGCCGAATTGAGCCGCCGGTGTCCGTGCCGAGCGCGGCAATCGCTTCGCCCGCCGCGACCGCCGCCGCCGATCCGCCGCTTGAGCCGCCCGGCACGCGCCCGGTATCATACGGGTTGCGCGTCGCGCCGTACGCCGAATTTTCGGTTGACGATCCCATCGCAAACTCGTCGAGGTTCGTCTTGCCAAGCAGAACGGGATGATGCGCGTTCAATTTTGCCATCACGGTGGCGTCGTATTGCGGCACGAAATTTTCCAGAATTTTCGAGCCGCAGGTCGTGGTGACGCCTTTCGTGCAGATAATATCTTTCACGGCAAGCGGAATGCCGGTCAAATAGGTTGGCTCGATGTCGCCTTTTTTCAGCAAGTCGTCAATCGCGTCAGCCTGCGCGAGGGCGTCGTCTTTCAGAACGCGAATATAGGCGCGCAGCGTCGGCTCGACGGCCTCGATGCGCCGCAGCACGGCTTCGGTCATTTGCCGCGACGTCACCTCGCCCGCGCGGAGTTTCTCATGAAGCGCGTGAATCGTTTGCGTATGCAATTCCATGCGATGAAATTTTCGCGCCAAGGCGCAAAGACGCAAAGTTCTTCATAACTCTTGGCGTCTTTGCGCCTTGGCGCGAAAAAAAATTATTCAATAATTTTCGGGACGCGGTAAAACGCGCCGACGCGATCCGGCGCGTTCGCTAACGCGTCATCGAGCGGCAGCGACGCGCCGACTTCATCCTCGCGGAAGGCGGTTTCGGTCATGCCGATATAGGATGTCGGGGAGACGCGGCTGGTGTCCGCTTCGTTCAGCGTGTCCATGTAGGAGAGGATCGCGCTCATCGTGTCGGACATCGCGCGGAGTTGGTCGTCATTCAAGCGCAGCCGCGCTAATTGCGCCACATGGCGCACATCTTCTGCTGAAAGTTTCATGGCCTCGAAATCGCAGCAGGCCAGCGAATCGCGCATGATGACATTCGCCGTCCTTTTGCGTTCGTCGTGATGTTGATGAATCTAAATGTGATGCATCTGGAAAAATATGATTTCGGTTTCCGGCAAATTCTTCCGGTCAATATTTCAATTCGGGAAACTCGGTCAAGACATTTTCACATTCTGAAGGGAAAAGATATAAATTTTATTGACAGGATTTTCATTACGCGTATGATAATGTATTTTAGCCGACTTATGAACAACTGCGAAAAAAATCGCATGACGCAGCGCAAGAAAAACGAGTTCTAACGTGATCTGAGAATAAGCATTTCCTCAGTCGAAGTGTCGGATATTTGTGTCTAAGAAGATGAGTCGCGGATTGTGAGCGCGTTCGAGGCTCTTTTTTCGTCATCACGTGCGCGAATCTTGGCGCAGGTGAACATGAATATCTGAAAGACACGCAGCGCGGGAGATGTCAAATCAGTTCACTGGTGAAGTGAGCATGAAATTTGGCGAATCATTACGCAAAGAGCGGGAATTGCGGCATATCACGCTTGAAGAAATCTCGCAGCGCACGCGCGTCCATCCTCGATTTTTAGAGGCCATCGAAAAGGACGATTTGAGCGTGCTGCCGGCGAAGGCGTTTGCGAAAGGGTTTCTGCGTTCCTATGCGCGCATGGTTGATCTCGATGAAGAGTTGGTGATCGCAAATTTTGAATATTGCCATCACGCCATGCAGCAGCCCGGACAGTCCATCGCCGCTCCGCCGACTGTCGAAAAAAACGCCTCTTCCCGTCGTGTGTGGCCGGTGGTGTTCGGGGTGATGTTTCTCATTCTGGCCGCGCTGCTGTTTCTTTTTTATCAAGGATATTTACAGTTCTAAACCGACTCTCACCGTTCTGCGGCAGGAGTACGTGTTCGACGCATGAAAGGTTCGAATCCGCTCAATGATATTGCAGCAAATCTTGGGGTGACGCCAAAAGTTCTGACGCAGCTTGCCACCGGCGAAGATCGAGAATTTCGAGAATTGGTGCGCGGCATTCTCGGCATGCTTCCTGAACATGAAGTTGTCATGGCCGCCAGCGATCCCGATATTCATCCAGAATTTCTCGATTATTTGGCGCGGCTGTTTGATAACAATCGCAAGGTGCAATTGACGATTCTTCAGAACCCGTCGAGCCAGAAAACGACGAAACGCGCGATTTTAGAGCGGTTTCCTGAAAACGTGCTGGTCAATCTGCTGAACAATCCGAAGACTCCTCCTGAGATTCGAGAGATATTAACGCAATCACGTTCTCAAAAAGGGCAGGGAGGAACTATGACGAGCGCATCGCCGCAATCGGAAGATTTTAAAATTAAAATGAAGGTCTCCAAACTGCTGAATGATTTGGAAGCCAACCTCGGCGTTTCGATTGAAGCCTTTTTAAATATTCGCACCAGGAATGACGAACAATCGCAAGAATTCGTGCGAGAAGTATATAGTGCGCTGCCGGAAGAAAATGTGCTGATTGTCGCCCGCGACACGACGACCACGCCGAAGATTTTGGATTATTTAAGCAAATTATTCGACACGAATCAGAGCGTGCTGGCGACGCTGCTACAAAATCCGACCGCCGGAGACCAGACCAAACGATTTATTCTCAAGCGTCTTTCCGAACAGACAATTACCGCGCTGGCGAAAAATCCGAAAACGCCGCCGTTGCTGTTAGCGTATTTGGCAGACTATTTTGCCGATTCCGACGACGTGCTGGCGCTGCTGATGGTGAATCCAGCGACGCCCTACGAGATTAAAGAAAAAATCGAAAATGCCGCCGCGCCGGAAACGGAGGGAAACGGGGATGAACTCGTGTTAGAAGCCTTTACTGGCGACACTGAGATCGCCGCTACGGAAAGGCCGAACGACGTGGAGGCTAAAATCACGCTCTGCGTGGATAAATTGTACGATATTAACGCCGATATTGTCACGGAATTTCTCAAGCAGGCCAGAGCCGAAATCTTGAAACGGCTGGAATTGGTGACAAAAGCCAACCGGCTGATTTTGCTCGCCGTCACGCGGAATCCGTCGATCTCGCTTGCGCAGGTCGAGCAGATCAACATGGACACATTCGTGATGTTATTAAAAAAATTGCCGGGCAATATTGACGATAAAACCGTGTTGCAGTTGATTCAACAGTCGAAAATCACGAAATAAAATAAGGAGCAAGTATGCCTATTTTTGAATATCATTGCGGCCAGTGCGGCAAAGAGTTTGAAAAACTCGTGATCAATCGTTCCGAGCCTGTGGCGTGTCCCGATTGTCATGGGCAGGATGTCAAGAAGAAATTCTCCGTGTTCGGCATGAAAAGCGGCGGAACATTCGTGCCGTCTTCCGGCTCGTCGTGCGGATCATGCGCCTCCCATAATTGCGGAAGCTGCCATTAAACCATGATTGTCCGCATTGCCAAAATCCATGCCGACGCGGTGCTGCCGCATTACGTCCATCCCGGCGACGCGGGGATGGATCTGTACAGCATTGACGATCTAATCATTCCTCCGGGCGAAACCGCGTTAGTCCGCACGGGGCTGAAAATCGCCGTGCCGGACGGCTTCGAAGCGCAGGTGCGCCCCAAAAGCGGCTTAGCCCTGAAATACGCGCTGTCCCTTGCCAATACGCCCGGCACGATTGACAGCGGCTATCGCGGCGAAGTCGGCGTCATTTTGATCAATCACGGCCGCCGCCCGTATCATGTCGCCAAACAGAGCAAAATTGCGCAGTTGGTGATTTGTCCGGTGATTCGGGCGGAAATTCAGGAAGTCGCTGAATTGGATGACACGGCGCGCGGCGAAGGCGGCTTCGGCTCGACCGGCCTGCATCATCCTTAGAGGCTGTTTTAAAAGATCATGAACAACACGGTAGCCCCGCCCCTACGTGGCGGGGCCTTGGCGCATCTTCCCGCCACGTAGGGGCGGGGCTACTGTGTTGTTTGTCCGGCGTTGCTCGAATTACATGGCGGCGTTTCGCTGGATCATCAGGGAAAGCGTGAGCAGAATCGTCAAGAATTCCACCACCAAAAACGCCGCGCCGATGGCGATGCCGAGCGTTGAGCGCAAGAGGCCGGTCGTGTAGCCGGAATGCCGCTTTAACTCCCGCAAGCCCTGCACGCCGAATTTTATGGGAAGAAGGGCGAAGAGGCTGCTTGTCAGCGTTCGCGCAACGAGGATCGGAATGACCGGCCCGGCCATCGTGACGCGCTGAATGGCGAGCCATGCGGCCAGCCACGTCAGCCCCCAGAACGGAAACAGCATGATCGCCCATTGCAGGGCGCGTTTTGCCGGAGCAGGGCAGTGAAGCAAGGCGTGTTGCGTCGGTTGATTTTCCATAGCCGCAGCCATGCCGCCGCCTTGCGTGGCTGTCAACAAATATCGCGCATCAAAATTCAAATTCTCGTGCTTATTCGTTGACAAATCCGGCATCGTTCCTGATAAGTTCTCGAAAGTATCTCTACGCAGGCGGGTATTGTCATTGGGTCACATCAAAGGAGAAAAGGGTTCTGTTTTTCTGCAAACGTCCGTAGGGCGGCCAAAGACGCATGCAAAAAAACACGACATGTTTCGCATGGATCGAATCGTGCTGGATTACACGAATATGACCGATATGGTGAGCGACGAGGCGCTTAAACGGCTTCAGCCGCAAATTGAGCAGGCGATGCAGATGACGCTGAACAAAACCGGCGCGGGCAGCGATTTTCTCGGCTGGATGAATCTGCCGAATGAAGTGAGCGACGCCTTTTTAGCGGACGTGCAGCAGACGGCTGACCGGCTGCGCGAAAAAAGCGACGTGATTGTCGCCATCGGCATCGGTGGCTCGTATCTTGGCGCAAAAGCCGTGATTGAAGCGTTGAAAGGGCCGTTCGCCGGAGCGGAAAAGGTGCTGTTTGCCGGGCAGAACATGAGTTCATGGTACATGAACGATTTGCTGCGCTTGCTTGAAACGAAAAATTACAGCCTGATTGTCATTTCAAAATCGGGAACGACGACCGAGCCGGGCTTGGCGTTCAGGATTCTGAAAAACGCGATTGAGAAAAAATACGGCAAAGCCGAAGCGAAAACGCGGATTGTCGCCGTGACCGACAAAGCGAAAGGCGCGTTGAAGCAATTAGCTGACGGTGAAGGCTACAAAACCTACGTCATTCCTGATGATGTCGGCGGCCGATTTTCCGTCTTGACGCCGGTGGGCTTGCTGCCGATTGCCTGCGCCGGAATTGACATCCGCGAATTCGCGCAAGGCTTCCGCGCCATGGCAACCGCGGCGACGGCCGAGCGTGATGTCATGAAAAATCCGGCGTTGGCGTATGCGGCGATTCGGACGATTCTGCACCGGCAAGGCAAAGACATTGAACTGCTTGCCAATTTCGAGCCTGCGCTGCATTACGTTTCCGAATGGTGGAAACAGTTGTTTGGCGAAAGCGAAGGCAAGGAACGCCGGGGCATTTTCCCCGCCAGCGTGGACTTTACGACGGATTTGCATTCGATGGGGCAATTCATTCAAGACGGCAAGCGCGGCATGTTCGAGACGTTCCTGCTGGTCAAAAAGAGCCGCTACTCCGTTACGATTCCGCGCGATGACCGCAATCTCGACGGCTTTAATTTCGTGGAAGGGAAAAATCTCGATGACGTGAATTTTTCGGCGTATCAAGGGACGATGCTCGCCCACCTCGACGGCGGCGCGCCGAACATGACCATCGAACTGCCGGATTTGACGCCGTTTTATCTCGGCCAACTGTTCTACTTTTTTGAAATCGCGGTCGCCGTCAGCGGCTATATGCTGGGCGTGAATCCGTTTGATCAGCCCGGCGTCGAGGCGTATAAAAATAACATGTTCGCCTTGTTGGGCAAGCCGAAATTCGAAACCGCGACGCAAGCGATTCGCGCGAAATTGCAGGCCATGCAGCCAAAGCGCATCGGATAAGGCGCAAAGACACTCCGTTTTTAAATTATTGACCGCAGCGACGCAGAGGGCGCGGAACACAGCGTTTTTCTCCGCGTCGCTGCGGTGAAGAAATCGTGCTTGAAATCTCGCCGGAATGCGGGCAATTCCGGCGACCATTCCGCGTGTTTGAGGGGGAATTGTTATGAGCAATCGGTTCGAGTATAAAAAGGAAGTGCGCGACGGGGTCAGCGTGTTCATGTTAACGGGCAGCCTCGACATCGGCACGGTGTCGCCGATGAAATCGGAGATGGACGCGCTGTTTGCGACCGGCCAGCACCGCGTGTTGTTCGATTTGTACGATTTGGAGCAGATTGATAGCTCCGGCATCGGCGCGATTATCGCGTTGTTCAAGCGCGTCAAATCGAATCGCGGCGAGGTCAAAATCTCCCGGTTAGTCGGCCAGCCGAAAGAGATTTTCAGCTTGCTGCGCTTAGATCGCGTTTTTGAAATTTACGACGATTTCGACAAAGCGATGCGCAGTTTCCGGTAAACGCGCCGCAGAGATGTTCATGGATACCCAAGACGGACGCTATGCGCATCAGGTCAGCCTGAGCCGCCGTTTCAGCCTCATTCTGACCGGAGTGGTCACGGCGATTGTCGTGCTGTTTTCCGGGATCACGATTTATTTGAACGTGAGCGACAGCGAACGCCGCTTGAACGCGCAGGTTGCTCGCATGGCGCATGTCGCCGAAACCAGCTTGGTTTCGGCGATGTGGGAATTGGATCCGCTGGCTATCGAAGACATCCTGAATGCGCTGTTTACCGATGAAACCATCGTGTACGCCCGCGTCGCCATGATTGATAATTTGCAAGTGGAGAAAATCCATCCTGATTTTTCGCAGCGTTCGATGGCATTTTTTCAAAATTCCCCCCAATTTACCACGCGCCACGTGCCGATTTTAAAAAATCGCAATCCCATCGGCTCGTTTGATCTCGTGATTTCGCGCCGCTCTCAACTCCGCTATTATATTATCGTCAGCCTGAGTCTGACGCTGCTGCTGATGCTCGCCTGTTCGCTGACGCCGCTTCTGTTAGTGCGGCGGTATATTCTTGTTCCGCTCGCCGCGTTATTAGACGCCGCCGCCACGCTGTCCGACGGGAAATTAGACTTGCCGCTGCTGGCCGATCCATCCGGCGCGCGGCGCGACGAAATCGGCGAGCTTCAGCGCGTGTTCGACGGGCTGCGGCTGCGGCTGAAATCGCTGCTTGAGCATCTCCGCCGCGCAGGGACGCTGCTTCAATCGTCGTCCGAAGAAATCCTCATGGCGGTCAGCCGCATCGCCGCCGCGCTGGAAGAACAATCCGCGTCCGTCTCGGAAACGACAGCGATGATGGAATCTGTGACCGCGAGTTCCCGCAGGATTTCCGGCAATACCGACACGGTTGCCACGATGGCCGGACAAACCGGCGCGTGCGCCCAAAAAGGCGTGGCGATGGCGGAAACCGCGATTGCCGGGATGCAGAACATTCACGAAATGAACACGCGCGTGCTGCAAAAAATCATGATTCTCGGCACGCGCTCGGAAAAAATCGGCGACATCATCGAATTGATCAATGACATCGCCGACCGCACCAAGCTGATCGCCTTCAACGCGGCCTTAGAAGCGGTCAATTCCGGCGAGGCGGGCGGCAAGCGGTTTAACATCGTCGCTATGGAAATCCGGCGGTTAGCGGATTCGATTATCGAATCCACCGAAGAAATCAGCGCGAACATTCTTGAAATTCAGCAAGGAATTCAGGAACTCGTGGTCTCGTCAGACAGCACCACGCTTCGGATTCACGAAGGCATGACGCAAACGGCGGCGCTGGCGGATAACCTGCAAGAAATTTTGGGCGCGGCCTCGCGCACGACTGACGAAGCCACGCAAATCGCGGTATCCACGCAAGAACAGCAGCAGGCGCACGAACAAATTCTGATCGCGCTCAAAGAAATTTCAGACAACACGCGGCAGTTCGTGAATGCCGGAAATCAAGCCTCCATGTCCGCCGACGAAATGAAAACGCTGGCGGATAAATTGCACCATCTTATCACGAGTTTCGGCCAAACGACGGAATAATATCAATGGTGGTAAATATTCGCCCATGAGGGTAGAGACGCACGGCCGCGCGTCTCTACGGGACTCACGGCGTGAAAAATATATGAGCATTTCACCAACGCGTGCAGCATGGCTGCTTGAGCAAGCCCGCGAGCGATTTCTGCGCTACGCGGCGATGGCGACGACTTCCGATGAGCAGAGCGGCGCGCGCCCGTCATCCGCCGGACAGCGGCGGTTTGCCGAATTGCTGCGCGATGAGCTTGTTGCGCTGAATATCCGCAGCGTCGAACTCGACGACTGGGGCTATCTGTATGCCGCGCTTCCGGCGTCAACCGGCGTTTCCGCGCCCGCGTTGACGTTCTGCGCCCATCTCGATACCTCGCCGTCGGAATCAGGCGAACTGGTCAAGCCGGTTATTCATGAGCAATACGACGGCGGCGCTATTTTGTTCCCGGACAACCCCGACTTGCGCTTGACGCCGGATGATTCGCCGCCGTTGCGCGATTATCTCGGCCAGACGATCATCACCGCGTCCGGCGCGACGCTGCTCGGCGCGGACGATAAAGCGGGCGTCGCGGAAATCATGGCCGCGCTCGCCGCGTTTCAGGCGTTTCCCGACTTGCCGCACCCCGAATTGCGCGTCGTGTTCACGCCGGATGAAGAAATCGGGTTAGGCGCGGAGCATATCCGCATGGAGAAATTGGGGCGGATCGGCTATACGATTGACGGCGGCGAAATGGGCGAATTGGAGGACGAATGCTTCGACGCGCTGCGCGTGAACGTGACGATGCGCGGGCAGAACGTGCATCCGGGCGAGGCGAAAAACCGCATGGTGAATGCGGCGGCGATTGCCGCTCGGTTTCTCGCCGCGCTGCCGGAGCATGACACGCCGGAACACACGGAAAAGCGCGAGGGGTTTTTTCATCTCATGCGCCTGTCCGGCGATGAAAATTTGGCGGAGTTTTCCATGATTTTGCGCGATTTCGACCGGGAACGCAACCGCCAGCGCGTGGAACTGCTGCGCCAGCAAATCCGGTTGTTTGAATTGCGTTACGCCGGATTAGGCGTTGACATCGAGGTCATCGAGCAATATCAAAACATGCGGGAGACGCTGCGCGACGTTCCCGACGTGACGCGCCAGGCGGAACGCGCCATTGAAATGGCGGGAATCCGCTTGATTCGCAAGGCGATTCGCGGCGGCACGGACGGGGCGCGGCTCTGCGTGTTGGGCATGCCGACGCCGAATCTGTTTTCCGGCGGCCTGCTGTTTCATTCGAAAAAAGAATGGATTCCTGAAATTGCGCTGCAAAAGGCCGCCGAGGTGATTATCCATCTCTGCGGGCTGTGGGCGGCGGAACGCGAATGATGAACGCGCCTCTTCCTGTTGGAAAGCTGAAATTAGAGCAATTGCGGCGGCTGTTGCATGCGCATGTCACGATTGCCGATCCACGCGTGATTGTCGGGCCGGAAATCGGCGAAGACGCGGCGGTGATTGACATGGGCGCGGCGTATCTCGTCGCCAAAACCGATCCGATCACGTTTGTCGCCGACGACATCGGCTGGTACGCGATTGTCATTAACGCGAACGATTTGGCGACGCGGGGCGCGACGCCGAAATGGTTTTTGGCGACGCTGCTGTTGCCGGAAGGCAAAACGACGGAAGCGATGGTTGAGGCGATTTTCGCGCAGCTTGCCGCCGCCTGCCGCCGGTATCGCATCACGCTCTGCGGCGGGCATACGGAAGTGACGTATGGGCTGGATCGCCCGATTGTCGTCGGGCAGATGCTCGGCGAAGTGGCGAAAGACCGGCTCGTGCGGACGGCGGGGGCGCGGGGCGGCGACGATATTCTGCTGACGAAAGGCGTGGCGGTGGAGGCGACGTCCATCATCGCCAGAGTGAAAGGGGAAGAACTCAGCCGAAAATATTCGCCGCAATTTCTGCGCGCCTGCCGTGATTTTATCTACACGCCCGGCCTCAGCGTCGTCGAAGACGCGATGACCGCCGTTGAATCCGCCCGCGTGACCGCCATGCACGATCCGACTGAAGGCGGCGTGGCGATGGGGCTGCATGAGCTTGCCGAAGCTGCGGGGGCCGGGGTGCATGTCGAATATGAGGCGATTCCGTTTTTCCCCGAAACGCTGGAACTCTGCGGGCAGTATGCGCTTGATCCGCTCGGCATTATCGCGTCCGGCTCGCTGCTGCTGACGGTTAATCCCGCCGAAACCGGCGCGCTGCTGAGCGCGTTCGCCGCCCGGCAGATTCAGGCGTCGGTCATCGGCAGGATGCTGCCCGCGTCTGAGGGGCGGCGTCTTTGGAAAGACGGCCAATCGGTTGATTTGCCGTTTTATCATCAGGACGAATTGACGAAAATTTTCTGAGGCGGCAAGCAGGCGCGGATATTTCTGTATTTTTTGCGGGCTGAATTACGAAAAATATGAATTTTTCTTGACTATTTTTTGGCGGTCTTGCGATGTATTTTTGCGTGTTGACGCAAGATTGGTTGACTCGATATTGGTGGAGTGAATAATAAATCGTTGTCATTTAAAGGAGGTCAATATGGCTTATATTATTACTGATGCGTGCATCAATTGCGGCGCGTGCGAAGCTGAATGTCCGGTGGAGTGTATCAGCGCAGGCGACGGCAAATATGTTATTGATGGGGAAAAGTGCATTGAATGCGGCGCGTGCGCGAATGTGTGTCCGGTGGATGCGCCTAAACAATCGGATGCCCAATAAATATGGCATGGCGATTGCTGCTTTTGTCGAGGGAACATCTCCGGCTTGAGGGGAGAACGGTCGTGTTGTGACAGGGAGTTTCATGTAAAGGAGGTCATTATGGCTCATTTTATTAATGATGAATGTATTTCGTGCGGCGCGTGCGCCAGCGAATGCCCGGTGGAAGCCATCAGCGAAGGCGAAGGCAAATACGTTATTGATCCTGAGAAATGCACGGATTGCGGCTTATGTGAGGGTGTTTGTCCCGCAAGCGCGATTGAAGGCGAAGGCGCGGATGCCGACTAAGCAGGCGTCGTGAGCGGCTGTTTTTCAAGGGAAATCCCCCGAAAGTCTGAATATCGGGCGGATTTCCCTTCTTTTTTAATGTTTGACGCGAACTCCCCTTTGCGCGCGCTATGCCGTCGGCGGTTTTTCACGCAAATCTTGCGAGAAATTTCTTGACCGAAATCTCGGTTTCGTTATACGCTCAAATGATGTCAACGCAATGATTCGAGTCAACGGGGGAACGGACGGGCATTTGAGAAGATTATTATGACGCAATGGATCAGAAATAGAAGCTTGAAGGCGAAACTCTGCGTGTTGACGGTGCTGTTAGTCGTCGCCGTCATGTCGTTTGTCGGCTATATCGTCATTGATCAGCAGCGCAATGCGTTGATGTTGCAGATGGAAGGGACTGGGCGGTTTTTAGTCAAAAATTTGGCAAAAAACGTCGTCAGCCCACTTTTAGAGGATGACAGCCTGAGCCTCAATAATCTGATTGCCGCGCTCGAAGCCCGCGACCGGCTTGAAGGCAACCCGGCGCGTTTCACGCAGGAAGAATATCAGGCGTTTCTCGCGCAATTTTTCCTGAAAGACGCGATGACGCCGCTTCAACCGTTCATCGAAACGCAAGGCAAAAATATTTACATCCAGATCAACTTCACGCAGGAATCCCCTGAAATCCGCCAGATTGCCGCGTCAATCCTCCCCAAATTGCTTAAACTGCTGCGCGGTGTGCAAACCGCGACGCAATACGATGAATTTTTTTCTCAATACCCCTGGACGCGCTCGATTGTGGAAATGATGACCGCCGGGAATTTCGACGCGCCCGTGCGCGAAGACGCTCTGACAGAGGCGCAGCGCGAGGGGCTGATCGTGAAAATCGCGGAGCGGCTGTATAGCGAAATTCTCGGCTACGTCAAAAATCCGGTCATCGGCTATGCCATTGTGCTTGATAAAGAAGGAATTATTCACGCGCACCCTGACATCAACTTATTGGGGCAGCCATTTGCCCTTCCGGCAGGCGCGGAACGCATCTCGCAAGGCGACGTGACAATTCATCGCGTTGTTTTTAAAGGCGAAACGCACTTCGATTTTGAATCGAAAATCGTCGTGCGCGATAAAAATATCGGCGCCGCCGAAATCGGGGCGGTTCATCTCGGCATCCGCGAAGAAAATCTTGTGAAAGACATGGCCTCAGCCAAGCAAAAAATTCTGTTGATTACGGTGTTAGCCGTCGTCATCGGTTCGCTCGGCTCGTATCTGCTCGCGTCGCTGATTGTCAAGCCGATTAAAGGCTTGGTGCAGGATGCCAAAATTCTCGGCGGCGGCGATTTAGATCACCGCATTCTGTCCGTCACGCATGATGAAGTCGGCATGTTGGCGACGACGCTCGACGATACGCGCGCGAAACTGAAAGAAGCGCAGGCGCAGTTGGTGGTCAACGAACGCTTGGCGCGGGAATTGGAAATCGCCCGCGAGATTCAGATGGGGCTGCTGCCGAAAGAAACCCCGTCGGTCGGGACAATCGAATTAGGGACGCTGTACCGGGCGGCGGCGCAGGTCGGCGGCGATCTGTACGATTTCTTTTGGGTGAGCAAGGACGAACTCGGCATTGTCGTGGCCGACGTATCCGGCAAAGGCGTTCCCGGCTCATTGGTCATGACGATGGCGAAAGCCGTGATTCGCGCCAAAGCGATGAAGGCTGATACGCCGAATCATCCCCTGCCGGCAGGCGTCGGCGGCGATCCGGTCGCCGTGATTCGCAAGACGAACCAAATGATTTCGCAGGACATTAAAAAAGGGATGTTCATCACCGCGAATTACGGCATTTTGAATGTCAATACGCTGCGGTTTCAATTTGTCAGCGCGGGGCATAATGATACGTTAGTCTATAATTCCGGCACGCAGGAGTTGCGCGCCTATAATCCGAAAGGGATTGCGCTGGGCTTGGATAAGGGGGCGGTTTTTGACATGATGCTGCAAGAGCAGGAAATTTCCCTGTCCAGCGGCGATGTTGTGCTTCAATATACGGATGGCATCACGGAAGCCATGAACGAAGAACGGGAAGAATTTGGCGATGACCGCTTAAAAGACGTGATTCGGCAATACGCGCATTTGAACGTGAAAGAATTTTTAGCGGCGCTGGATCAAGAAATTCGGACGTTCACGAAAGGGTTTACGCAAAGCGATGATATTACCGCAGTGGTGATTAAAGTGAAATAACGTGGGCTTCACCTGACGAGGCTGGGGACTCATGCAAACAACGGGGGAGTAAAACGAGTTATGAGAAAGTTGAATATTGTTGTTGAAACAGTGGCTGAGCGAAATATCACGAAAGTTATTGTGGAAGGCTTTTTAGATGCCCATACGGTTCCTGAAATGGAAAAAGTGATTCAGGAACTTCTTCAGCAGCAGAAATATCGGCTGATTGTGGATTTCAGCGCCCTCTCATACATCAGCAGCGCGGGCTTGGGCGTGTTCATGAGCGTGATCGGCGATGTTAAAAATAACAATGGCGACATTGTGTTGATGAAAATGCCCCCGAAAATTTATAAAGTATTCGATTTGCTGGGGTTTACCGAAATTTTTTCTATCGTTGATGATGAAGACGCGGCGTTGAGCGTGTTCAAATAACTCCGGCGATATCGTTTTTGGAACAGCATGAGGCACCCATTTTATGAGCATGAATGCGACAACTATTGTGATTCAAACGCCCGGCGCGATCAATTATCTGTATCGCATCAGGGAGTTTGTCACGGGCATTGCCGAAGAAGCCGGAATTGACGAAATCGAGATCGCCAATATTGAGCTTGCGGTGGATGAAGCGTGCGCGAATGTCATTGAGCATGGCTATCCCCCGGATGCGCGGAACAAGAACATTACCATTCGGATGGAGATTGACGACGCGAAACTCGTCTTGACGATTATGGACGAAGGGACGCCGTTCGATCCGCGCACGCGGATACAGCCCGACATCAAGCGGCTCGTCGCCATGAAGCGCGACGGCGGCTTAGGCATCAGCATCATTCGGCGCACGATGGATGAAATTGATTATCAAAGCTATCCCGACGGGCATAACGAATTGATTTTAACGAAATATTTAAAAAAAGAGCAGTGAGCGATCTGAAGAAATGAGGCGGCCATGAGGATGACAGACGTTGGATATGTGCGATGCGCGGCGGCATGGATGACATGTCTGCTTCTTGGGGGAATGATCGCCGGATGTTCCCATTTGCCGAAGATTGCGCGACCGGACGCGCCTGAAAAAGTCGAACAAGAGCCCTCGTTCTTATATCAGAAAGCGCAACGGCTGTTTGATAGCGGCCAACTCGAAGCCGCCATCAGCGTGTGGGAGAACATCCCCCCTACCGACGCGAAATACGTGGACGCGCAGATGGCGATTCGCTCCGCCCGGCTGCAAATGATGCAAACGGCGAAACAGGGCGCGTCCTCGTTTGAGGCCGACACGCAGCTTGACAAGCTGCTCCAGCAAGCCGAAGCCGCCGAGCAGAACGGGCAGTTGCGGGAAGCGTTGTCGTTGTATGATGAAGCGATGCGGCTTGAGCCTCAGAATGGCATGTTGCAGCAGAAAGTCGAAGAGTTGTCCTCGCTCGTGGATGACGCGCTTGAGCGGCATAAACGCCTTGGGGATTTATACTTGAGCCGGGGCGAATATGAAAAAGCGAAAACGGAATGGGAGCAAGTGCTGCTGATTGAATCCGACAACACGGTCGCGCAGCAGAAGTTGGCGGATTTAAACGTCTTGCTGACCGCCAGCGATAAAGTCTTCGCGCAGCGCGGGCGATCTTTGCTTCAAAAAGGGCTGATTATGGAAGCGAAAGCCGAATTTCAGAAGGCGTTGCGCGTCAATCCAAATAATCAGCAGAGCCGCAGATCTCTCGCCAATATCGAAAAAATCGCGTTTACCGAGCATCAGGTCACGAAAGGGGAAACCCTCGCGTCTATCGCGAAGAAATACACGAAAAAAGCGGCGGATGCCAGCATTCTCGCTGATTTCAATGGGCTTCCGCGCGACGCCGCGCTTGAGATTGGGCAGACGATCAACATTCCGCACGTTCTCGGCTTTAAAACAGCGTTTGCGCCGGAGACGAACGACGCGCTGGTCGAGCCGGAAGCAGTCGAAGCCCCCGAAGCGGCGGCGGGCGATGTGCGCGAAATTGTGCCGGTATCTCAGCAGGAACGCGCGCAATCGCTGAAAGATGCCTTCCAAAAGGGCGTCGCCGCGTATGAGGCGGGGAATTACCGCGACGCCATGACGCTGTTCAATCAGGTGTATCAAGCGGATACGGAGAATATCGAAGCGTACAATTATTTTCTGCGCGCCATGACGAAATTGCAAGGCGGGGGCGAGGCCGCCGAAGAATCCGCGCCGCCGGAACAAGCCGCGCAGGAGGCGGCGCAGGAAATTGACGTGCTGCTGATTACCGCCAACTCGCATCGCGAAATGGGGGATTTGAAAAAGGCGATCAGCATTTACGAGCAAGCCTTGCAGCTTGATCCGGGAAATCCTGAAATTACGAAGGATTTGAACGATACGCAAGAAGAACTCAAAAAGCTGATTACCACCCATTTGAACGAGGGCATCAAACTCTTTAATCAGGAAGCGATTAACGAGGCGCTTGCCGAATGGGATGCGGCGTTGGCGCTCGATCCGCAGAACCGGCAGGCGTTGGATTATAAAAAACGGGCGCAGAATATGCTCAAAGCGCTTGAATCCACGCCAACGACAGAAGCCCCCGCGCCAACGGACGCGCCGGAATGAACGGCTAATTCATCGGCGATTCGGGCGAGTTTGGCGGCGTTTCGGGAGATTTCACGAGCGGCGGAATCTTCCGAGCGGTCGGCGCGGTGTCGTCTAAATTCCGCAATTCCGCGTCAAGCGTTTGCCGCGCGTCATTCGTGGCGCGTTTGAATTCCGCAAATGCCCGCCCCAACGCCCGCGCCAGTTCCGGCAGCTTTTTCGGACCCACCACTAACAGCGCGATAATGAAAATGACAATCAATTCTTGCATGCCGATTCCAAATCCAGACATAGTATTCCCCTTCTTTTCAAGAAGTTCCAACAGATTTTTCTGAAAATTGACGCGAAGAAACGACGTTTTTTACACGCTGCTTCTCGGCGCATCACGCTAAAACAGGCTCGCGCTTTCTGTCAATACTTTGTTTGAACATTTCGGAGATTTTTGGGCTTGACAGATAGCCGCCGCGCCGCATATAAACATTTGAACGGCCTTTGAAGGCGGTTCGGGTTTTCTCATGCGCACATTGAACCTTTCATAACACGGGAGGAACACGCGATGATTTCAGGAAAAAGTTTTGCCTTTACCGGAGATTTGTCAACCATGTCCCGCAAACGCGCGCAAGAAGAGGTGCTGCGCAAAGGCGGTTCGATTCCAAGCAGCGTCACGCGGGAGTTGGATTATCTGGTTGTCGGAAATCTCGATTCCCCGTTGTTGAGCAAGAAAGCCAAAAAAGGAAAGAAATTTCTCAAGGCGGAGGAATTGAATCTGCGCGGGGAAACGATCAAACTCATCACCGAAGGGCAGTTCATAGACATGCTGGAAACTGATCTCGAAGAGCAATAAATTTTTCCTGAGCCTTTCCTGTTGCCAATATAGAGAAAGCTGTCAGACACGTTGAACATGTCTGACAGCCAACTTGCCCACTATGAGTGCGAGACGTCAAAAGTCTTTAAGATTTTTGACGTCTTTTATCAATTATCAACGCTTGCCTCTATAATCCGGCGCGGCGGCAAATTTGCCGGTTTCAAAAAAGCGCGCGGCCTGACGCAGCACATTCGGATCATTCATGATAAATGTATGCGTGCGCGGCACGACGAGGTAATCGGTCATGCCCGGAATTTTCGTCCGTTCGGCGGAGACTTTGCCATCGTCCGCGCCCGGAATGATGAACCATGAATGCAGCGGCTCGAACGAGCGGTTTCCGGCAATCACGCCAAGCTCGAAATCCACCGCGCCCAAGCGCGCCGGCAGGCTGGCGGCATCCGTGCTTAATTGCGCCCACGCCGGGCCTAACACGCGCCGAATGATTTTCAATCTCTTCTTCTGCCAATCCACGACTTCGCTGCCCTGATTCGGCGGCGCAAGCATGACGACGCGCCCAAGATTCGCGGGGCGCGTCTGCTTTAAATATTGGCGCACGACGATGCCGCCCATCGAATGCGTCAAAAAATGCAGCCGCCGCGTCTCATCCGCGCAATGCGCTGCGATGAACGGTTGCAGAAACTCGGCGGACAGCGTTTCAATCGGGAATTTCCGCGACGGATAGCCGAAATTGAACACCTCGTATCCCTGCTGCCGGAAAAAGCGTTCCGCTCTGTTCAATGAGCGCGGCGAGCGGGCGAGGCCATGCACTAACACGACGTATTCATGGCGCGGCGGCTGGTTCGGCGGTTGAATCGGCATCATGCGGCATCCTCCCAGCAGAAGCAGACTGCATGTTATCAGAAATTTCACGCGGCGTTGACAAATGGCTCGGCGCGCCGAATGATTTTCGGCGCGCGCGGCATGTTGCCATTCTCGCCTTTTTGCAAGGCGCAGCAGCATGTTTGTAGCGATCAATTCACAAGAAATTCTTTTGAATCGCGTAGTTTTTCAAAAAAGTTTTTGACAAAAACATCGGGAAAACGGAACAATTCTCTGAATTCATGTTCATCAATTTCAGTCAATGAATTTTTTGCGGATGGGGCGGCATCTTGAGCCATTAACTAAGGAGGGCATTCGTGTTCAAAGGATTAGGCAATCTGGGGAATCTTGGGAATCTCGGCAACCTGATGAAGCAAGTGCAGGACATGCAGTCCAAAATGACGGACATCGAGGACGAATTGGCGAAAGTCACCGTCGAAGGGAGCGCGGGCGGCGGCATGATCATGGTGACAGCGAACGGCAAGCAGGAAATTCTGTCGGTCGTGATTGACCCAGTGGTGCTCGTTCCCGAAGAGCGGGAGATGATTCAAGACATGATTATTGCGGCGGTGAATCAGGCGTTAGAAGCCAGCCGCGACCTGCGCGTCGAGAGATTTTCCCAACTCACCGGCGGCCTGAAAATGCCGGGCTTGATGTAATTATGGGACACTATACCCATTCGATCAGCCGCTTGATTGACGAACTGACGAAACTTCCCGGCATCGGCGAAAAGACGGCGCAACGCTTGACGTTTTTTTTGCTGAAAACGTCTGAACAGGATGTGAAGGATTTAGCCAAAGCCTTGCTGGACGTGAAGCAGCTTGTCCGGTATTGTTCGATTTGCGGCAATATCACGGAACAGGATCCGTGCGCGATTTGTCAGGACGAGCGGCGGAATCATCGCCTGATCTGCGTGGTGGAAGAGCCGAACGATCTTTATGCGATTGAACGGACGCGGGAATATTCCGGCGTGTATCATGTGTTGATGGGGACGCTTTCGCCGTTGGAGGGCATCGGCCCGGATGACATTCGCATTCAGGAGTTGCTGCGACGCTTGCAGCAAGCCCCCTGCGATGAGGTGATTCTTGCGACGAATCCGAATGTCGAAGGCGAGGCCACGGCGATGTATGTCGCCCGCTTGCTCAAACCGCTCGGCGTGAAAACGACGAGAATCGCGCACGGCATTCCGGTAGGCGGCGATCTGGAATATGCGGATGAAATCACGATGACTCGCGCTCTGGAAGGGCGGCGAGCGATATAGTCAGGATTGACGCCCCACATCTACCCTAAATCAAGCGAGGGCCGGGGGTGGGTTTTTTTCAACATCGGCGGGGAAAAAGCATGACGACTGACGCCAAGACGAAAGAACGACGATATATTGTGTGCGTAGATGACGACCGTGCTTTGTTGGACGGCTTAACGCAGCAATTGGAAGAAGCGTTTGCCGTGACGCATGAGGTTGAAGGCGCAGAGAGCGCGCAGGAAGCGATTCAGCTTGTTGAAGAGCTTTCTCACGGGATGAGCGTCGTCGAAATGGTGATTTCGGATCAAGTCATGCCCGGCATGAAAGGGGATCAATTGCTGGAAATCTTGCACCAACGCTACCCGCAGATGATCACCGTCATGTTAACGGGGCAAGCCGGGCTGGATTCGGCGATTCACGCCATTAACCATGCCGGATTAAGCCGCTATATCATCAAACCCTGGCATGATGACGAGTTCATCATGAACATCCGAGAATTGCTCGATAACTTCCGCCTTGAGCGCGAGAATGAGCGGTTGTTTCAGGAATTGCAAGCGGCGTATCAGCATTTGAAAGAGACGCAGGAGCAGCTTATTCACGCGGAGAAATTGGCGGTTGTCGGGAAATTGACCGCCGGAATCGCGCATGAAATTCGCAACCAGTTGACGATTTTGGGCTATGCCGAAGTCATCCGCATGGCTGTGCCGGAGAATAAGCAGGTGGCGCAGTACGTGCAAAACATTCTCGACACGCGCAACCGAATTTTGAGCATTGTGGATGAAATCCGGCAATTTGCCAAAAATCAAGCGCAATCTTACACAAAACTGCCGGTGTCGCTCACCAATGTCGTGAACACCGCTCTAAGCATTATCGGCTATGATCGAGACGCGAAGAAGCGCGCGTTTGTCCGAGATTTTCAGGTCGCGCCGGTGCTGACGATGAACCCGGATAAAATCATTCAGGTCGTGATCAATCTCGTGCGCAACGCCGTGCAGGCGACTGCCGAAAACGGCACGATTACGGTGATTATCAGCGCAAACGACTCGCGCGCGCTGCTTGACATCACGGATAACGGCTGCGGCATTCCGCCGGAGCAGCAAGACCTCATCTGGCAGCCGTTTTTCACGACGAAAGGGGAAACTGGGACGGGCTTAGGGCTTGATATTTGCCGACGCATTATTGAAGGGCATCATGGCCGGATTTCCTGCCGCAGCGAGGTGGGCGTCGGCACGACCTTCACCATCGAACTGCCGCTTGAAGAGGGCGCAACGCAATGATTCGGACGATTTTTTTCGATATAGGAAATGTGTTATTAGGATTCAATCACGAGTTGATTTGGCAGCGATTAGCCGTCTTCTCGGCGCTGCCCGTCGAGCGGCTTGCGCAGGAAATCCGCGACTCCGGCATCATGAATTTGCACGAAACCGGGCGGCTGGCGTCGCACCAATTTTTTGACGAGGTTCAGCAACGCGGCAAACTGCTGCCGTCGCTGACGTATGGCGTGTTCTGCTCGTGCTGGCAGGACATGTTCTGGGAACATACGGAGATGACGCAGTTGATCATCCCGTTGCAGCGGCGGTATCGCGTCGGCTTGATTTCGAATATCGGCGAACTGCATTGGCTCTGGATCGCGGAACAGTATCCGATCTTCAACCAGATTGAGGCGTCGCTGCGGATTTTGTCGTTTCAGGCTGGAGTCATGAAGCCGGACGCGGGAATTTTTGAGCAGGCCGTGCGGCAAGCGCAATGCGCGCCCGATGAATGCGTGTATATTGATGATATTGACGAGTACGTCCTGAGCGGGGCGGCATTCGGCATGCAAGCCATTCGGCGGAATTCGGCGGAGCAAGTCAAAGCGGAATTGCAGCAGCGCGGCGTGACGTGGTGAGGAACGCCGCGAATAAAATTAGCGCGGGGCAGACATGGTTGTTCGCCCCGCTTATGCGACTATTTTTTCTGCCAAGGCCAGCGAAAGCGCGTCCGGCGCTTTTTAAGATATTTCAGATTGTCTTTCGCTAGCGTGTCCTGCGGATTGATGCTGACCGCTTTTTGATACGCCTCAATCGCTTTTTTCCACTCCTGCTGCTTTTCAAAGACCATGCCTAAGCCGAAATAGCCGTCCGAGCTTTCCGGCGCAAGGCGAACCGCTTCTTCGAACGCTTCAATGGCTTTGCCAAACTGCCCTTTTTCTAAATAATCCGTTCCTTTATTGAGATACTCCTGCACCGGATTATACAAGGCCGAAGACGGCGCGGGGCGCGGCTCGTCGGCTTTTGCCGGGCGGCGTTCCCGCATGGGTTCGTTTGCCGCCGATTCGTTCGCTTCGGGCGTCGGCGCGGCCTGCTGTTTCCCGCGCGCGGCCATTTTGAGATAGGATTGCGTATGCTCATCGTTCGGCGCGTAACGCAATGCTTGCTGCAAGGTCTGTTCCGCGTCTTCAAAACGATTTTGCCGCAGGAAGGCGATGCCCAAATTTTTTAGCGACAACAGATCGTCCGGTTTATAGGCCACCGCTTTTTGCAGCACGGCAATCGCCTCGCCCCATGAATTTTTTTGCCCGTAGGCTAATCCTAAATATCGGTGGGCTTCTTGGTGCTTGGGATTCAGCCGAATGGCCGCCGTCAATTCTTGAATCGCGGCATCCACCTGCTTTTCTTTCAGCAATTGCACGCCGCGTTGATAAACTGCCGTCGCGTCTTGCGCTGGCGCGGCCTGTTCGCCGAGCGGAGTCGGCTTGTTCACCATGAACGAGGTTTTGCATTTCGGGCAGACGATCTTGCGCCCTTCTGCCGGAATTTTCTCATCGGGAATATTCCCCGCGGATCCGCACTGCAGACACTGAACTCGCATAGTCATTTCCTTCTGCTGGTAAAAATTCGCGTTTTGAAATGATGAAAACACCTTTATAGCCTTGTCGGACATGCTTGTCAAGATAAAATACGTTCTCACGATTTTTCATCGCATTCGATTCGCGGCGTTTCGCATGGAAAATGTCGGAGAATTTTGCAGCGCTCCACGCACTTCAATTCTCCTGATTGCAAGGGGTTTTTCTCGCGGACGCGCAGAATTTTTATAGGTGTCGGAAATGTTTTCATATTATACAACTCATAGTAAATACGTGAGTTATTGGTAAAAATGCTTTTGTTGTTATTTAAAAATGTCGGAAAATTTGACATATTTTTCAAATGCGGTTCATTTTCTCCGTATGAGAAGAAAAAATGGGAAAAATATTTCTCATTATTTTATAAGGGGTTAGATGAAAAATTTCATAAAATTTTTTCGTTTGGTATGAGAAGTGCATCATAATAAAACATCTAAAGTTCTTTTAGAGAAGATTTGAAAAAGCTCAACCTATCGTGAGATAGGGGCGGAAAGCTACGGGTCTTTCACTGAAAGATCGCCGGGTTGCTCAAAAAATAATGTTATAGTTGATTATTGCGCAAGCCGCAGTGAAATCTATAACCAAAACGGAGGCATGTTATGAAAAAATTGTTGAGTTTGACAAGCGTAATGGTGTCTGTGATGTTTATGGTGCCGATGATGGCGCAAGCTTTTACGATGACCTTGGATAGTTATACCACTACAGGAAGCAATTTCAACCTCTATGAGAATGGAGTGCTGAAGGGCAAGGGAGAAGGCACGGCCGATATGAAGGTTGTGTTGCGTGATGATAAAGGACAAATCGTGAAGAATGGCACGAGCAACTATTTTTCAGCCTATTGCGTTGACCCGTACCAACCTATTTGGAATGGCGT
>CAZCGG010000021.1:10050-36941 GCA_964498135.1 uncultured Candidatus Moduliflexus sp. | reverse complement strand
TTGTCAGGACGTGATGAAAAATGTTGACAGCAATCGCAAGAAGGGGTGAAATGTATTGCTGATGCGAGAGGCATCTATTTAGAGACGCAGCATGAGCGGCGTGGCAGTGTTCGAAGCATCTCTATGTAGATACATGTTTCTCATAATAGAAACTTCGAACTGCCAATCACGTTTAGGTATAATTCCTTTTGAAGCGGACGCAAACAGCCGCGCCGCCTCACCACGCGGTTGCACCAGACATCGCAAAAGGCCGCTCGCAGGTGAACCGCGTGGTTCGGCATTTTTACTATATGACACAAGGGCGTATAACCTAAATAGAAAGAGTCTGTAGGCATCGGTATAATATTTTTGATTATCTCTTTAGTTATTCTTGCATAATAATAAGGAATATGTATGCCTGTTATTTCAAGGTTTTATGGCATTGTGGTGTTCATGAATTTTCGAGAACATGAACCTCCGCATTTTCATGTGGCATATCAAGACCAAGAAGTGAGTATTGAAATTGAAAGCGGAATCGTCGAGGGAAAAATGTCGAAACGGGCGCTTCGGATGGTTTTTGAATGGGCAGAACTTCATCATGATGAATTGCTTGAAAATTGGAAACGTGTCCGAATTCGGCAAACATTACAACCGATCAATCCGTTATCATAGGAGGGGAAGATGTTTTTACATGTCAGTCATGTCAAATATGTCAAGGGATATACCTTACAACTCACGTTTAATAATGGCGTTGTTAAATTGGTGGATTTACAGCATGAATTAGAAGGAGAAGTCTTTGAACCACTCAAGCAAATTGACGTGTTTCGACGAGTGACGGTAAATCCCGACACGAAAACGATTGAATGGGAAAATGGGGCAGATTTTGCGCCTGAATTTTTGGATGAAATTGGACAAATCAAACACGTCTCTGAAGAAAAGAGAATTGCTTATCCTGTTATGCAACCTGTTCCTGCGTAACACAAGGAAATGAACATGCCGAACAATGCGGTTGCACCAGACAGCGCAAAAGGCCGCTCGCAGGTGAACCGCGTCGTTCGGCCATATCAAGCGTTCCATTCAATACCACTCTCAAAATACTTGACAACATAACATATTCGCGATATGTGCCACGAATGACATCTGATATTTAGGAGTATTCGATGTTCACATTGTTCGCAAATGTCTGATGTTTGAAAAGAGGGAATGCGTATGCATAAAACGATTTTAAAGAAACGAAAAAGTTATACCTTTTCGGATTATTTTAACTTAAGTTATCCCACCAAAGATATTGTGGCTGAATTTGGCTATACCTATGAACTACAAAAGATGCTGTTACCCCAGAGCGAAGTCCCCGATCCGCTACATCGGCTGAAGGAAACCTTCTATAAAACGCTTCCACGCATTTCACTCACATCTGAAGCCGCGAGACGCGAAGTGTTAGTCGCCCCGATTTTGTTGGAATTGTTGGATTATGTTGATGTCAGTATGGATATAGAATATCCTGTCTATGTCAATGAGCGACTGAAAGGCAATCTTGATTACCTGTTACGGTCAACACAAGAATTTGTGGTCGTCGAAGCAAAAAATGCGGACATGGAAAAAGGCTTTAGTCAGCTTGCCGTTGAACTGATTGCGATGGAGCAATATCTTGAGGACTATCAACAACGCATGATTTACGGGGCGGTCACCGTCGGAGATGTGTGGCGATTTGGCGGTTTGGACCGTGAGCAGAAACGAATCTGGAAAGATATTGATTCGTTCCGGATTCCGTTAGATATGGATGAATTATTTAATATTCTGCTCGGTATTTTGTCGCCTTCCAAAAGAGAATAAGGCCGAACAATGCGCTTGCACCAGACAGCGCAAACAGCCGCTCGCAGGTGAACCGCGTGGTTCGGCATCAAAATAATATCCACATTCAACATTCACACGTCTGACATAAAAAAGATATTGACAGCAAACTAAGCATACCATACAGATGACAATAGATAACATGATGTGATAGGGTTGAATGGATTGATGGTAGGATGAGCAGATGCCAACACGAAATGAATTCAAAGAACTTGCCAAGCTTCGATTGCAAGAGGCTGAAACATTGTTTCAGGCCGAATTGTATGATGGTGCTGCCTATTTATGTGGGTATGTCATTGAGTTTGCCTTAAAAGCCAGGATTTGTCGTCTCCTTGACGTCACTGACTATCCTGCATCGGGACAACTCAAATCGGCGTATGCTGTCCATAATTTCGATCAACTCCTCTTGCTGGCTGGCTTGAAAAGCAAGCTTGATCCAACGAATGTAGAACTCGTGACAAATTGGTTGATTGCAACACCGTGGACGCCTGAAATGCGATATACGCCAAAAGGCACGATTTCACGAAAAGAGGCGGAAGCGATTCTTGAAGCGATCAGTCAAAAACCATACGAGGTATTATCATGGATTATGAAATATTGGTAAATGAACTTCGTCACCTCCTGACATTGTTGCAACAAGAGCATGGGCACATGACATTATGTATGCTCAAAGCGGTTGAGACAGAAATGAATGATTGGAACCTTATTGTCAGCACACACGCGTATGACCACCTATCAACAAAAGAGGCGCTATTGCAGTTAGTGAATGTGACCAATACACATCTTTCACCAGAGATTCGAAAGCATATCCTTCGTTTTACCATCTTAAAAACAAGCGATCCCTTTGTCAGGGAAATGACGACGACGTATCAGAATATTCATATCCCTCAATATATTCAATCGGTATATATTGGGAATATTTTTATTGAGAAAGCGATTATTCTTGCCTCACAACGATCTTCTGCGATGAAAAGAACGCCAATACAGAAGAAGTCGGTGAAACCGATCCTTGAGCATGCATAAGTAAAACTGTGACTGACTATATGAAGGATGTCAAATGGAAGTATAAAAATGCCGAACGATCTGTTTGCAGCCGACCACGAGGGACGGGCGGAAACATTGGTTGCTGAATGTCACGGCTTGGTTGCGCCCGCCCCTCGTGGCTGCTGAAGCAGGGCGTGAAGCGAACGCATAAAGCCGCGCCGCCTCACCACGCGGTTGCACCAGACATCGCAAAAGGCCGCTCGCAGGTGAACCGCGTGGTTCGGTGTCATGAAAATATCACGTTACGCGGTATCATTGAAAATTTTCCTCTTGAGAGGGGAATCGCTGAGAGGTTGCGTAACATGAGTGAAAATATTTGAAAAAAATATTGACACTCTCCTTATGTTCATTTACCAGTCAATCTATTGTTGAGGAATAAACGATTCAGTATGCTTGACGCAAAAATAAGGAGATCGTTATGAAAACGCTCTATAGTCGCATTAAATATGATGTCTTCTTTAAAAAAATATTCCAACAAGAACATATCTTAAAAGCCTTCCTGAATACCGTTCTTCAGAATGAACTTCAGGCCCCGATTCAAGCGGTCAACTATCAACCAACGGATTTTATTACAAAAGCCGAACGCCAATACCTCAATTTGGTGAAGCATAGCGTGATTGATGTCTTTGTCACAACAGAAACAGGGGCACGCGCGTTAGTCGAAATACAGAAAGGGACGGAAAAGAGCGATTTACTTCGGTTCATGGATTATCATTGTCGAAATTTTAGCAATCAATTTCGTCCTGGTGATGATTATTCTCAGGCTGTTCCATGCTATAGTATCTGTTGGTTATTTGACATCACCCCACCGCATAAAGATTTTCAAGAGCGATTAACCTTCACGTCAGATAAAGCGACAACAGACTGGCAGGCCAAATGGGAAATCATCGCGCTCTATCCGACGTGTATTAAGAAAGAGCATCTTAGTCACCATACCCTTGAGGCGATTGAAGAATGGCTGTTATTAGACGTTGTCACTGATATCAAAAAAGCGAAACAGGTTAAAGAACTGATTCATACGAAAGAAGTCCGCGAAGCGTTTGAGCAATTAGATATTTCAGGCTTAACAGAAGAAGAACTCGATGAACTGGAATTTCAAACCGCGATTACGGATCGTTATAAAGATTCCTTTGAAAAACGAGTCAAGAAGATGAAAAAAGATCACGCTCTCGAAATTGCGAAGAGTTTACTTGATGTGTTAGATATTGAAACTATTTGTCAAAAGACAAACCTTAGCAAAGAAGAAGTCGAAGCATTACAACAATAATCATGAAAACACCAAATGATCCGTTTGCAGCCGACATCGTGCCAAATCAAAATGCAGGTTTGCTCTTCTCAATCTCAGTATTGATTAAAAATAGGCGAACAGGAGAAGGAAAAACGTATGAATAATTCAACAGAAGGGGTCACGTTGTACGCAGGCTTTCTCTCTGATTTATTGGCGAGTTATCAACAGAAGCCCGGCGCGTATATTCAGCCATTGTTCGATATGGTAAAAGATATCGATCTCTCAAACCCTACCAACTTAGTCCCGATCTCCATCTATAATGCGATGTGCCAATGGATTGAAAAGAATTTAGGGCCGGCCAATCTTCGCAAAGCGGGCGAGTATATTGGCGCGCGCGCGTATGACTTGATGCTTCAGCAGCGATACATCACTTCAAAGGCATCGCCGCACGAGATTCTCAAGGGATTGCAAAAAGTTGCGAGCGAGTCCATTCAAGACCCTCTTGGCCGAGGCTGGGAAATTGTGGCATTAGAAGACAAGCGGGCGGCGCTTCGACGCACTCAGACCTTTCATCCGGTGCTTCAAGAAGGATTGTTAAAAGCATTGATGAAGAAAGGCGGTCAACTCACGGTCACGATTCGCTATCTCAAGAGCATCGCTCACGGCGACGAATTTGATGAGTATGAAGTTCGATGGTTTCGGTGAGAGAGCAGACGCCGAAAGCCGCGCCGTGAGTCGGCGCGGCCGCATTCGGCATTATCATGGCTCAGTAAGGCAAGCCCTGCTGACAGCCTTTGCACATCGGCTGCTCCGAGGCGGGATACGCTTCATGGCACTGCGGACAGATGACAATCCGGCTATGCGCGTGCTTGCCTAAAAACGGCGGCTGGACGGTCACGAACCGGCTGCTGAACAGGAGTGTTCCAGCGGTGTTGATTTGCTCCAACAATGCGGTTTTATCTTGCGCGTCTTTGGGAACGCGGCTGAAAAACCAATTGCTGATTTCAGGCCACGCCTCTAATTTTGGGGCATCGGTGAAGACGCGAACGCCCGCGCCGGTCTCTTTATCGTAAAAGACGGCGGCGAAGCGTCCAATATCCAAAATTTTCAGCCAGCCGTTGCCAATCGTGCAGGGCGTCAGCAGTTGAATCGCGTCCGGCAGGCATTTCCGCGTTTCGCAAATGACATTGTAAAGTCCAGATGTGGGCAATTGCTGCTGCGCCGCGCTGACCAAAAATCCGCCCATCAACACGCCGGGCGCGGGATAGCTGTGAAACTCAGTCACTTTCTCGCAATACGCTTCAAATGAATAGGGGCCGATCTGCATGGAAACCTGTCAGAAGCTTTCGGCGAAAGCGGTATTCGCATACAAATATTCGACTTTCTCCTTATGCTTCTTTTCCTCGTTCGCCATCTTCAGCAGCGTGTCTTTCACCTCGCCAGCGGGCTGCAATTGCGCCAACTCAGTGTAAAAATTATACGAATTCAATTCCCGGTGCGCCGCGATAAGATATACGTCTTTGCTTTGCAGATTTTTATCCGGATCGGGCTTGTCGAGATATTCCGCGATTTTGTAATCCACCACCGCATTCATCCGCAGCGCGCCGGAATATTTCCCGTCGCGGTACGCCTCCAAAAAGGCTTTGTGCTTCTGCTCTTCGGACGCCAAAAATGTCAGCGTCTCTTTCGCCTGCGCATCCGTGACTTTCTGCTGCAAGCCCATATAAAAATCGTAAGCTTCCGCTTCGCGCTGAATCGCGGTTGCCAGCACGCGGTCAAGTGTTTTTTCGTTCATAGTCGCCTCCACGCGCCGGAGCGCAAACCGCCGTTCGCGCTCCGGCTGCCGGATTACATGAGTTTGCCGATATTGACGGCGCAGGCTTTATATTCGGCGGTCAGCGTGACCGGATCGAACGCCGCATTCGTCAGCCAGTTCGCATTGGCGTCGCGGAAATGGAACGCCATCCAGACCATGCCCGGCGGCACTTGCTCCGTGACGCGGGCTTTCACTTTGATTTCGCCGCGCCGCGACCAGACCCGAATGTATTCATTATTAAGAATGCCGAGTTTAGCGGCATCTTCCGGCGCAATATCCGCCGTTTCTTCGGAAAGCATCTGATTCAAGCCCGCGCGGCCAGTCTGCGTCCGTGTGTGATAATGATACAAGCGCCGTCCGGTGCTTAACACAAACGGAAATTCGTCGTCCGCGACTTCCGCCGGAGGCGTCCAATCCACGACCGTCAACACGCCTTTCCCGTGCGTGAATTTCCCGTCGCGGTGCAGGAAGGTCGTTCCCGGATGCTCTTCCGTCGGGCAAGGCCACTGCAAGCCATTCCCTTCGATTCGGCGATATGTAATCCCTTTGAGCGCGGGGGCTAACGCCGAAATCTCATGATCCCACAACTCCTGCCCGCTGTTCGATGCCCATTCATGGCCGAACCGCTTGGCAAGTTCCTTGAAAATCCACCAATTCGGCTTGGCTTGGCCGGGCGGCGTCTTGACTTTGCGGACGCGGCTGACGCGCCGCTCGCTGCTCGTAAACGTCCCGTCATCTTCGCACCACGCCGCGGACGGGAAAATCACATCTGCGAAGCGCGTCGTTTCCGTCTGGAAAATATCTTGGCAGATGACAAAATCCGCCGCTTCCAGCGCATGTTCGACATGCGTGATGTTCGGCTCGGTGTTCGCCAAATTTTCGCCGAAAATATAAAAGACTTTGACCTTGCCGTTCGTCAGTCCGTCCATCATCTGCGGAATCATCAGGCCAACGTTTTCCGGCAAGCCGCTCACGCCCCACGCCTGCTCGAATTTCGCGCGCGCGGCGGCATCGGTGACGCGCTGATAGCCGGGGAACACGTTCGGCAGTGCGCCCATATCGCACGCGCCCTGCACGTTATTTTGCCCGCGCAGCGGATTCACGCCGCCGCACTCCACACCCAAATTGCCGAGCAGCATTTGGAGATTGGCCGTCGTCATGACGTTGTTGCGCCCGCAGGTGTGTTCCGTGATGCCCAGCGTATAGCACAGCATCGCCGGTTTCACCGTTGCCAGCAGATGCGCGATTTCCTGAATTTGGGCGACGCTGACGCCCGCAATCGCCGCCGCTTTTTCCGGCGGATAGTTCTGCAAAATATGCGCCTTGAATTCCTCGAACCCCGTGCAATTGTTGGCGACAAACGCCGCGTCATAGAGGTTTTCGGTGATCAAGACGTGCATAATGCCATTAAGGAAAGCAATGTCCGAACCGACCTTGATTTGCGCAAAAATATCCGCAAAGTCAACCAATGGTTGTCTGCGGGGATCGGCCACAATCAGCTTCGCGCCGTTCTCCACGGCGTTTTTTAAGAGCGTCGCGGCCACTGGATGGGCTTCGATCATGTTTGTCCCGATGCAGAAAAACATTTTGGCTTTGCCAAATTCCGCGAATGAATTCGTCATCGCGCCTGAACCGAATGAGGTCGCCAGACCGGCGACAGTTGGAGCGTGTCAGGTACGGGCGCAGTGATCAATGTTATTGGTCTTGAAGACGGCGCGGAACAGCTTTTGCATCTGGTAGGAATCTTCGTTGATGCTGCGCGCGCAGCTCACGCCCGCAATCGCATCCGGCCCATCGGTCGCAATCACGGATTTGATTTTATTGGCGACGAGATCCAACGCTTCATCCCACGATGCTTCATGAAACACGCCATCTCTTTTGATGAGCGGCGTCGTCAGGCGGTCGGTGGCGTAAATGAAATCATAGCCGTAACGCCCTTTCACGCACAAGCGGCCTTGATTCGGCGCGGCCTGTTCGCTGCCGGTCACTTTGGTGATCTGCTCGCCTTTGACATGCAAATCCAATTGGCAGCCGACGCCGCAATACGGGCATGTCGTGCGCACGGTGCGCATTTCCCACGGGCGGCCTTGCCGGATTGATTTTTTGTTGGTAATCGCGCCAACCGGACAAATTTGCGAGCATTCGCCGCACTGCACGCAGGACGAGTCGCCCATCGGCGCGTTGATGTCGAAACCGACGCGCGTATGCCGCCCGCGTTCCTGAAATCCAAGCACTTGATTCACCACGACATGCTGGCAGGCTTCGATGCAGCGTCCGCACAAGATGCACTTCGTGCGATCCACCGTGACGAACGCGGCGGAATCATCGGTGTCTTGCGAAATTTCGGCGTCTTTCATGCTCGGCCGCTCGATGCCCAAATAATAGGCGGCATTTTGCAGTTCGCAGTCGCCGTTTTTCTCGCAGGCTAAACAGTCATGATTCCCAGACGAAAGAATCAAATCCACCACGAACCGCTGCGTTTCCATGACCTGCGGGGAATTCGTGGTAATGACCATGCCCTCTTGCACCGGCGTCGTGCACGCCGTATGAAGTCCGGGGCGCCCCTGCACTTCCACCAAGCACGCCCGGCATTTCCCGCTCGCGCCGACTTTTTCGTGATAGCAGAGCGAGGGAATGTACAGCCCGTTCGCCCGCGCGGCTTGCAAAATTGTTTGGTCTGGCTCGACCGCATACGCCCGACCGTTCATCATTACTTGCATACGTTCCTCCTTATAAAACACCGCTCGCGTTTTTGATGAGGCCAATGCAGCTTCTTGCGCCAGTCGTCAGGCTCATTTGGCCTGACAACGTTCTCCTTGCTACTACGTCTTGCGTCAAGGCTTTTAGCTAACGCCCCGCTTGCAGCTGATCCACGTCGGCTGCAAGCGGATGATTCGGCATCTTCACTTCTCACCTCAGATTAGCTGTTTTCAGAAGATGCCTGAAATTCCTTCAATATCTGTTGTATTTGTTTGACTGATATATCGGCTTGTTCTAATTTAGAATAGACTGTAATCAAAACAATCTCTGTTGGCGTTTGAAGATAATACAACATTCGATAACCAGACCGTTTTCCTTTTGAAATATCTTGATTCCGAACGCGAACTTTGAAAATTGTATATCCACTTCCAGTAATTTGGTCGCCAAGAACACAACCAGTTTGCAATTGCTCAATCACAGGTTGAATATCTTCACGAAGATGTCGATATTTTTTGGCTAATGCTCGAATATTTCGTTTAAATTCAAACGTATATCGAACCTGAATTGGCTCAGTTGTGATCGGCTCCATTTAGGTTGCTCCACAGACCATCAATAGGAAGAGTATCCCCGTTAAGAGCCTCTTTCCATCCTTGCCGAAAACTCTCTTCCGCAGGTTGTAAAGAAACACTTTGCCGATAGACGCGAATAATATGTAATAATGAAGGGAGATATTCTTGTGGTGTCGCGCGAATTTCTTGTAAGACTTGACGCATGTAGGTCTGTTGAGGTCGGTCTATTTGAGATGCATTCATCATAAATTCCTCTTCATGATAATATCCGTATCGCATTCCTCTGTCAAAAAGACTCGTAATAAAATTTTTTATACGTTCATAAAGTTTGTCAAGGCATTCGAGGCATTCTTCTAAATTATTTTGTGTCCATGATGCCGATGACAATCACGCCAAACATCAGCATAAACACCCCTGTAAAAATGACAAGTTATTTTTTCAACAAAATAAAAATCGCATTTTCCCTGAAAGAGCGTGTCAGGCGCGTTCGGCATATTGGGCAATCCAGCATTGAAAACGCCCGTTTCGCAAGGCAATTCCTTGCGCGTCTCGCGCAAAAAAATTGCTTGACGAAATTCGAACGCGGCACAATAAACAATTGCAGGACTTCAAATTGCTCGTTCCGCGCTCGGCGTGGAACGAGCGTTTCCGACGAATTCAGCCCACTGCTGTGGCGAAAAAGCAAAGGAGCGGCGTATGACGGTTGTTCGCAGAACGATTCTCTGGGCGGCAGCGCTGATGATGGCAAGCGTCTCCGCGCTCGACGCGCAAATCGTCGCGCCGCGCTTCGGCAAAAACAAAGTACATTACAAAGCCTTCAAATGGACGATTCGCAAAACGCCGCATTTCGAAATTTACGGCTACGAAGGGCAGGAACGCTTGAACGAACGCGCCGAAAAGATGGCGGAGCGGGCGTATCGCTATCTTTCCGCGGCCTTTCAGCACGAATTCGAGCGAAAAATTCCCCTGATTATTTACGCCTCATCCGACGATTTTCAGCAAACCGAGGTCATTCCGGGCTTTTTGGACGAGGGCATCGGCGGCGTCACGGAAAGTCTGAAAGGCCGCATCGTCATTCCGTTTTTAGGCTCATACCGCAGTTTCAATCACGTCATCGTGCATGAATTGGCGCATGCCTTCCAATTCGACATTCTGAGCGGCGGGCGGCGCGGATTCAGCGCGTTTGTGTCCAACGTGTCCATCCCGCTCTGGTTTGTCGAAGGCATGGCGGAATATCTTTCCGAAGACGCGAACCCGCTGACGACGATGTGGCTGCGCGACGCGCTTGAGCAAGACGCCCTGCCCAAGCCGGAAAAGGTCGAGCGGATGCAAGATATTCGCGTGTATCGTTTTGGGCAGTCGCTTTGGCAATACATCGCCAAAACGCACGGCGCGGCGATGATTCCGAAACTACTGGCCGGACTGGCGGAAGAGCAGAGTTGGGACGACGTAATTGAACAGGCCGCCGGGACGACATGGGAAAACATTTATGACGGCTGGCGCAGCGAGGTCAAAACCGCTTACGCCGCCGACGCGCTTGCGGGGCAGCGCCGCATCGAAGAGCAGGCGCGGCGCGTGCTGGGGCATGACGAAAAAAAATTCGCGCTGAACATCATTCCGGCCATTTCGCCGGACGGGAAAAGGATCGCGTTCGTCTCGGATCGGGATTTCTACCGGACGATTTACCTTGCCGACGCCGCAAGCGGGAAGATTCTGCGGAAATTAGTCGAAGGGGAACGCGCCGGGACGTTTGAAACCCTGCGCTATCTGAACACATCCATCGCGTGGTCGCCGGATAGCAGGCAAATCGCCTTCAACGCCAAGGCGGGCGGCGAAAACGCGATTTATCTTCTTGACGTGGATTCCCGCAACATCCGCCAAACGCTCACGCCGAGCGTCAGCAGCGTCAGCTTTTTGGCATGGTCGCCGACGAAGCGCGAAATCGCCTTTACCGCCGTGAAAGACGGGCAGGAAGACCTGTTTTTGATGCCGCTTGACGCCGGGCGCGTGACGCAGTTGACGCATGACCTCTATTCCAACCGGCATCCGGCGTGGTCGCCGGACGGCGCGGCGCTCGCCTTTTCAACCGATATGGGGCGATTTTCCACGCCGGAAGAATTGCGATTCGGTCCGTCCAATTTGGCGATTTACGATCTGCAACACGGCGAAACGACGCTGCTTGCCGACACGCCCGCGAACGAATTTTCGCCGGTCTGGTCGCCGGATGGCCGCATGTTGGCCTATGTTTCGGACGAAAACGGGACGTGCAATCTCTATTTGATGCCGCTCGCGCACTCGCCGATGCCGCCGCGCCGGTATCGCGCCGGAACGCCGCGCCGCGTCACGAACGTGACGACCGGCATCGTCGGCGTCACCGAAGATCACCCCGCGCTGACGTGGGCGGCGGGAACGGGAACATTGATTTTTTCGGGCTTCACCAAACGCGGCTGGGATTTGTTCGCGATTGAGCAGCCGGATCAAGCCTATCGCGCATACGCGGCGGAAGTCGGCTTTGATGATGCCGCCGAAACACCCACCGCCGCCGCGCAACGCGCCATTGCCAAGAAAGATTGGGCATTTCCCCTCGCCGCCGCCGCGCCGACCGCGCCCGCCGCGTATCGTTCCAAACTGCGCCCCGAATATTTGCTGTTCGGCGGCGGCGCAAGCTCGAAAGACCTTTTTTTGATGGGCTATCTCGGCTTCGGCGACATGCTTTCTGACCGGAGGCTGGCGGTGGCGCTCAACATGACGGAGGTGTTCGACGAATCGGATTTCATGGTATCGTATCTCAACCGTTCGCGCCGCCTGAATTACGCTGTGCGCGGCGTTCAGTTCACCGACGACGGCGGCAGTTTCTCGATGGATGGCAAAGAATTTGAGGTCAACGTGGAGCTCGGGCTTGGCGCGGATTTTTCCTATCCGTTTGACAAATTCACGCGCGTGGAATGGGGGCTGGAAGGATGGATGGTCGAAGGGGAGCGCGGCGAAGGCGACGAGCGCGAGCCGTCCGAAGATTTTTTTTTACGCCGTGCCGTTCGCGGCCTATGTGCATGACACGTCGCTTTACACGTATTTAGGGCCGCTCGACGGCATGCGCGCCCGTTTCAGCCTGCGCCCCGCTCTCGGTGAATTGACCTTTTTGACGCTGACCGCCGATTATCGCCGCTACATTCATGTCACCCGCAAGAGCGCGCTGGCGTTGCGGGGCATGACGCTCGCCAACTTCGGGGAGAACGTCCGCATGCTTGAAATGGGCGGCGCGTTGACGTTTCGCGGGCGCGGCTTCGAGAAAGACGCGGACGACGAGGATGTGCTGGTCAAAGGCACGACCGTCGCGCTGGCAAATATGGAATATCGCTTTCCGCTGCTGCCGATTGATTTGCTGCGCGGCGTCGTCTTCTGCGACGCGGCGGTCGGCTCGGATGATCATGACGCGCGGACGGCGTTCGGCGGGGGCGTGCGCATGCCGGTGAGCGCGCCGTTCGGCGTAATCAACGTGCGCGTGGATGTCGCGCTGGAAACCGATTTCGAGCGCGTCGGCCCGATGAATGTGTTCTTTTCGATTGCGAATGATTTTTGAACCACAGATTGACACAGATTTGCACAGAAATTTTCTCGTTCCCACGCTCTGCGTGGAAATGTACGTATTTGCCGCTCTGCGGCAAGGACGCGGAGCGTCCAAAAACGGCATTCCACGCGGAGCGTGGAACGAGAAGATAACATCCGTGCAAATTTGTGTCAATCTGAGGCTGAACGTCTTTCAGGCAGACGGCTCGGCGACGGATTTGGGCGTCACGCGCACCCAGAGAATTGAGCGATCCGTCGCCTCTTCGATCTGGAACGTCAGGCCGCCGTATTCCAATGATTCGCCGCTTGCCGGAATGCGCCGAAATTCCGAAAGCAAAAAGCCGCCGAGCGTTTCAAATGCGCTGTTGCTGTTCGGCAGTTTCAACGGCAGGTGCTTCGTCAAGCCGTCAATTTTCATGTGCGCATGAATGCGATACGACCCGTCGGGCAACTGTTGATAATTTTCATCGTTCAGCACGTCAAATTCATCGTCAATTTCGCCGACAATCTGCTCCAATGAATCTTCAAGCGTCACGATGCCCAACACGCCGCCATATTCATTCACCACGATGGCGATTTGCGTATGATGACGCTGCAAATTCCGCACGAGATCGGCCAATTGCATGGTGTTCGGCACGTAATACGCCTTGCGGATGAAACGGTCAATCAGGGCGTCTTTCGAGGGGGCGCGGAGCAAATCAAACGCATGAATCACGCCGACAAAATGGTCAACGCGGCCTTCGTAAATCGGCAGGCGGGAAAAGCCGCATTCATGGATGATTTCAATCGCCGCCTCAATCGTCGTCCCCTTTTCGAGCGCGTACACGTCAGTCAATGGCACGAGAATTTCTTCGACCGTCGTGCCGCCGAATTCGAACACGCGCTGAATCATGTCCGTGCGCTGCCGATCCGCAATCACCCCGCCATCGGAATGCAGCAGGAATTTCAATTCCTCTCTGGTCAGCGTTTGCTTGCGCTGCCGCTTTTCCACGCCGAGAAGCTTGAGGATGCCGCCGCCAATCGTCGAAACGATAAACACGACGGGATAAAAGAGCCGAAACGCGACGTGCAGCGGGATGGCGATAATCGGCACAAGGCGGTCGGCGTGCTGCTGATAGACGCTTTTCGGCACGATTTCGCCGAACACTAACACCAACGGCGTCAATACCATCGTGACATACAGCTTGATGCTTTCCGAAAGCTCAGGAAAAAGCGACGCCACCACGTTAGTTAAAATGACAGACGACGTGACGAGGCAGAAATTCGTTCCAACTAACGTCGTGCCTAAAAAGCGTTCCGGCTGCTGGAGCATTTTCTGCGCCAAGGTCGCCCCTTTTGAGCCTAACGAGACGAGATGCCGAAGCTTAATTTTATCGCTGGAGATAATCGCAATTTCCGAGCCGGAAAAAAACCCTTCCATAATCACGCAGCAGAGAATCGCCGCGCAGCCAATCACGATCCACATAATGTCCCTTTTTTAACGTTCCGCGAACGATGAAATTTTTACGCATCCGAGTCTGGCGAGGTTTCTTTTTCCACAACCACTTCGAGAATGCGCATGTTCCGCAATTTGCTGACCGTAAACGTCAGGCCGTCCGTCTTGACGACATCCCCTTTTTTGGGAATCTGGCCTAAATGTTCGAGCATGAATCCGGCCACCGTGCCATAATATTCGGGCGAGAAATCCGTGCCGAATTCCTGATTGAATTCATGAATGTGCATCAGCGCGTTGACGCGATACAGGCGGCCTTCGCGGAGCGGAAAACAGCGCGGAATATCGTCGGTGTCGAATTCGTCCTTAATCTCGCCGACAATCTCCTCAAGAATGTCCTCTAATGAGACCAAGCCGGAGATGCCGCCGTATTCGTCCACCACGATGGCAATATGTTTTTTGCGATCCTGAAAATCTTTGAGCAGTTCTTGCACTTTCTTGGTTTCCGGCACGAAATACGCCTCGCGCAGGATGCGCCGCAAATCGAACTCGTGGCGCGGCTTGTAAATAAACGGAAGCAAATCTTTGGCATACACCACGCCGATAATATTATCAATGCTGCCATGATAGACCGGCACGCGGGCGTACAATTCCGCGCGGCATTTCTCGATGAGCGTTTCGAAGGAATCCTCCACCGAAAAACAGAGCATGTCCGTGCGGGGAATCATGATTTCTTTGACGCTGACTTCGTTGAAATCAATCAGATTGGCGATAATTTTCCGTTCGGCGGCCTCGACGACGCCCTCGCGTTCGCTGACATCGAGCATGGTGCGGAATTCCTGCCCCGTCCATATCCGCTCATGGCCAGTGCGCGTTCCGCCGAGCAGGCGCAGAATGCCGTCGGCGATGCCGGTCAAAATCACGCGCACGGGGAAATTCACATACGAGAGAAGCAGCAGCGGGCGGCAGGCGAACGAAGCAAACCATTCGGGAAATCGCACGGCGTAGGTTTTCGGCGTGACCTCCCCGAAAATCAGGAGCAAAAACACCATGCTGACGGTGGCGGTCACGGAGCCGAGGTCATCGCCCAGCAGCCGAATCCAGAGCGCGGCGGCGGTTGAAGAGGCGAGAATATTCACGACCTCGTTTCCCATCAAAATCGTGACCAGCAGACGGCTTGGATGCGCGAGCAGCCGGGCGATGATGCGTCCCGTCGCGCCGCCGTGCTTTTCCAAATGGCGGACTTTGAGCGGGCTGAGCGAAAACAGCGAAGTTTCCGACGCCGAAAAGAACGCCGAGCAGCAGAACAAAATGACTAACAAGACGAATGAACCGATAATAAAACTCATACGTTTAAAATACATTCCCCCCTTCTTGAGAGTGCGCATGGTGATGCGTTTCCAGATTTTCGAAGCGCGTGTATTGCTTGATAAAGGCCAATTCGACGCTTCCGACCGGGCCGTTGCGCTGCTTGCCGATGATGAGTTCCGCGATGCCTTCCGGCGCGTCGTCAAAATAGACTTCGGGGCGATAAATAAACATCACGATGTCCGCATCTTGCTCAATTGCGCCGCTTTCTCTCAAATCCGACAACTGCGGCTTGCGATCATTGCGCTGCTCGACGGCGCGGCTCAACTGCGAAAGCGCAATCACCGGCACGCGCAGTTCTTTCGCCAATTGCTTGAGCGAGCGGGAAATTTCCGTGATTTCCTGCTGCCGGTTTTCGCGGGGCGCGCGCGGCTGCATCAATTGCAAATAATCCACCATCACCACGCCAAGCCCTTTTTCCATTTTGAGCCGCTTGGATTTGGCGCGCATTTCCAAAATCGAAATCGCGGGCGTGTCATCAATATAAATCGGGGCTTTCGAGAGAATTTCGGACGCATGCGTCAGGCGCTCCCAATCGTCGGCTTCCAAATCGCCGATCCGCACGCGCTGCGAATCGAGGCGGGATTCCCCGCACAGCAGGCGGATGCCGAGCTGCTCTTTCGACATCTCGAGGCTGAAGACCGCCGTCGGAATCTGCTCTTTGACGCCGATATGCTGCGCGATATTCAGGCAGAACGACGTTTTCCCCATTGCAGGCCGCGCCGCGAGAATGATCAAATCCGACGGCTGAAACCCGGACGTCATGCGATCCAATTCGATGAATCCGGTCGGAACGCCCGTCACGAGGCTTTTCTTCTCCGCAAGTTCTTCGATTTTCTGATAGCCGTCCTGCACGATGACGCTGAGCGGCGTGAACGCCTGTTTAATCTGGCCTTCGGAGATTTCGAAAATTTTCTGTTCTGCCGCTTCCAGAATGCTGGTCGCGTCTTCGGAATCGTTGTAGCAGCGCGTGGCGATTTCGATAGATGAATTGAGCAGCCGCCGCGCCAACGATTTTTCATGCACGATGCGGGCGTGAAATTCGACGTTCGCCGCCGTCGGCACGGCATCCACGAGCGACATCAAATAGGCCGCTCCGCCGATCTGCTCAAGATGGCTGCCGCGCTCCAATTCATCGCGCAGCAACAGCAAATCAATCACGTCGCCGCGCTCGTTCAGCGTCAGCATGGCATCGAAGATTTTTTGGTGACTCGCGCGGTAAAAATCGGTAGGATGAAAAATTTCCAGCGCCTTGAAGAGCGCGTTGTTATCGAGCAGAATCGCGCCTAACACGGCCTGTTCCGCTTCAAGGTTGAACGGCGGCAGTTTTTGCAGCGACTTTTTCGTCAAGTCTTCCATCGTCTGGGCATTTTCTGCCGGTTTTTTCTTTCGTTTCGGAGGCGTTTCCATGTGGCGGGAGTCTTGGCAGGTCAGAGTTGTCAGACACGTTGAACGTATCTGACAACTTTTCCTTATTCGAACGGCAATTGAATTTCGTACACTTTAACCGCTTTTTCAAAGCCTTTGACATGGATTTCGCCCATGTCGCGGGTTTCGACAAAACTCTTGACCTGCTGATACGTGTGGTCGCTGATCATGATTTCTCCCGGCGTGGCGGAGGCTTCGAGCCGCTGCGCCAAATTGACTTCGCTTCCTAACACGGTGTATTCCATCCGCTCAGCGGATCCCATGTTCCCGACAATCACGTAGCCGGTGTTGATGCCGATGCGGATGACAATCGGCTCAAGCCCCAATTTTTCCTGCAATTCCGGGCCTAATTCCCGCACCGCCTTCTGCATGTCAATCGCGGCGGAAACGGCGCGCATGGCGTGATCTGCGCGGGCAATCGGGTCGCCGAAAAAACACAATAAACCATCCCCGATAAATTTGTCAACAAAACCGTCGTACTTGAACGCAATATTTGTCATGCGGCTGAAATACATGTTCAGCAGGCGATGAATAACTTCCGGCTCGATTTTGTCCGACAGCGTGCTGAATTTGCGCACGTCGGAGAACATGATGCTGATTTCTTTGCGTTTGCCGGTCAGCGCGAGGCTGCCGGGGTTGTCGAGAATTTGATCGAGCATCTGCTTGGAAACGTAGGTTTTAAAGGCCGACCGCAGATATTTGCGTTCTCGTTCTTCCGTCGCGTACCAATAGAGAATAATCAGCGAATACGCCGACAGCAACGCGGTCAGCACCGGATGGAAGATGGCGAGAATCGCGCCGGAGGACTGAAACGCCTGATTCGCCAGCGCGAGGTACGCGATAATAATCAGCATGACGACGAGCGTGAACCGCATCGGCGAGAGTTTGGAAAAGAGGAGGGAAATGAGGACGAGCAGCGTCGCCGTGATGGCGAGATTGACCGGCCAGCCGACATCGCGCAGAAAATTCCGCGTCAAAATCGTGTTGAGAATCGCCGAATGAATATAGGCGAGAAAATAGTTGGTTTGCAGGGGAATCGGGCCGATGTCGCCCGTGCCGGTCGAAAAATACCCAATCAGGCAAATCCGGCCTTGCACGTCCCGTTGCCAATCGGCGAACGCTTTGGGGTCATTCTCCGCCGCCAACACGTCTGAAAAGGAATAGCCAATTTGGTTTTCCGGGTAATTGACGAGCATCTGGAGTTGATCGTCCACCGGAATGTCAATGTCGAGCCGCTCCCGCGTGTTCGGATCGGTGGCGTTGCGCAGCAGAATGGATTTGCCCGGCGTGATAATCACGTCTTCCGGCGCGACATTCAGATACTTCAAGACCGACGCCAACGCCAATGACGGAAATAACTGCTTCTGCGCGTCAATCGCTAACGCGACGCGCCGGAACACGCCGTCGGAATCGGGAATCGCCGCGATATGCCCCATGCCCGCCGCCGCCTGCGTCAAGCCCTCAATCGGCGCAATTGCCCGATTTGCCAGCCAAAGATGGCCGGGCGCGGTCAAGGAATACGGGACGCGAAACCGCTCAAGCAGCGCGGCGGTGCGGCGGCGGTCGTCGTCGCCGGTATAAACAAACGGATCGCGGTTCAGCAGTTCCTGAAACTGCGCGTCATCCAGCAGATCCGATTCCGCCTGCGGCATGCCGTCGAGATCAATGCAGATGCGCCCATTTTCATCGCGCGATTCCACGCGGCGCAGGCTATGTTGCAAGCCGGGGGAGGCCGCCAAAAAATCGGCGTATTCTTCCGGGCTGAAGCAGTGGGATTTCACGAGGATGAACGACGTGGAAAGCACCACGTTTCCCGCGTTGCGCACGGCGTCAATAAATTGCTGATCGCTCGCCGAGCCGGACGGCCGCGGAAACATCAGATCGAGGCTGATGACGGACGCGCCCATGCGTTGCAGCAACGCAATCATGCGGGCGTGCAGCGAGCGATCCCACGGCCACGCGCCGAGCGCGTCGAGGCTGCGGTCATCAATGCCGATGTTGATGAACGCGGGCGACATGGGAACGCCTTGCCGCAGGCGGAAACGATAATCGAGCGTCTTGAGTTCCCATTCTTGAAATTCATTCGAAAACAGCGCGCCGACCGCCAAGACGATGAGCAGCGCGATTGCGCTTAAACTCAGCGAAATCAGATATTTATTGTGAAAGGGGAGTTTCAGATGCATACATGGAATTTGGCGATAAGAACAATCGGGCGACGCCGTTCATCGCCCTGAAAGGGCGTCATGATTGTCGAAAATGGAGCAACCCGCGAAAAATCAAACGCCCGGCAGAATTGCTCCGCCGGGCGCGTAAGATCATTCTGATGATTTCGGCGTCTCGCTGTCGTCGGTATGCCCGGCGGTGCCGGTCGAAGGCGCAGGCGGAAAGAGGCGTTTCCCCTGCGTTCCGGTTGAAGGCGCGCCCGGCAGCATGCCGCGTTTCGGCAAGCCTTTCGTCAACCCTTTCGCGCCGCCCGGAATATTGGCGCGGCCTTTAATCAAAAACGAGACGCTGCTGCCCGTCCACGTTAGTTTTCCCGCCCACTCCTGTTTTTCAAGCTCTTCGAGGCGTTTCAGCAGCGCGGTCAGGCGCGTTTCATCCTGACTGGGAATCGTGTACACCGCTTCTGTTTGAAAATCGGCGTCAAAAAACGCGAACGGCTGAGCGGTGCAGAACAAATTCACCTTTTCATATCCGCCCGGTTTGGTAATCTTCATATCCAACTTGAAATCATTCAGCGTAGAATAAGTTCGTTCCGGCTCGATTTTATTGTCAGAAACGATGCCGCTCGGCACGAGAAACGCGATGTCTCCATTCGTCGAAATGTCCATCAACGTCAAATAGCAGGCTTGTTCCGATTGCAGGCGGATTTCCAAAGGACTTCCAAGATCATACTCGGTTTTTTCCGTTTCCATGACGGCGGTAAAACTTTCGCCGCAGTTCAAATTTTCCAACTTATCCATGACCTTGTTGTAGGTCTCGCTGAATTGCGGCGATTGCGCATGCGCCGTCATAAAGCCGCCAAACAGCAGGCAGCCGATTATTCCTATTTTTCGCATAATTCATCCCTCCATTATTTTTTGACCGGCGGACGCGCCGGCGCCGGACGTTTCCCCGGCCCTTGGCCTTGCTGGGCATGTTCTTCCGGCGCTTTGAAGGCAAAGCCTTCCGTTGATGATTCTTCGCCCGGAATCGGCAGCCCGGCGGTTTTAATTTTCAATTTCAGGTTATTCGCGCTGTCGGCGTTAATCAAGGCTTCCTGAAAGGAAATAATCCCGTCTTTGTAGAACTTGAATAACGCTTGATCAAACGTTTGCAGCCCATCATTCACCAACTGCTCCATCGCCTCCTTGAGCAAGCCGATTTCCCCTTTCAGAATCAAATCCGCGATGCGCGGCTTGTTCATCATGATTTCGACCGCCGCTCGGCGTTTGCCGTCAACCGTTCGCACCAAGCGCTGCGAGACAATCGCCCGCAGGTTGAGCGATAATTGCTGATAAATCTGCTCATGCCGCTCGATGGGGAAGAAGTTCATGATACGCTCAATCGCCTGGTTCGCGTTGTTGGCGTGCAGCGTGCCAATCGAAAGGTGGCCGGTTTCCGCAAATTCGACAGCGTGTTCCATCGTTTCGGTATCGCGGATTTCGCCGAGCAGAATGACATCCGGCGCTTGGCGCAGCGTATTTTTCAGCGCGGCTTTGAATGACACAGTGTCCGTGCCGACTTCGCGCTGCGTGATGACGCATTTTTTATGCGGATGAACGTATTCTACCGGGTCTTCAATCGTGATGATGTGGCCGGGCGAATTGGCGTTGCGATAGTCAATCATCGCGGCCAGCGAGGTGGATTTGCCCGACCCGGTCGCGCCGACGACGATAACCAGACCGCGTTTCGCCATGATGATGTCATTTAAAATCGGCGGCAGCTTTAACTGCTCCGTCGTCAAAATATCTACCTTGATTTGACGGATAACTGCGCCCGCGCAGTTGCGCTGCCGGAAGATGTTGACGCGGAAACGGCCAAGTTTCGGATAAAACAGGGCGAGGTTGACTTCGTAGGTTTCTTCGAATTCCTTTTTCTGCTTGTCATTCGTCATCTGCTTCACCAGGTCTTCGGTGTCTTCCATCGTGAATTTGTGATCGCCGATGGCCTGCGTGATGCCTTCAATGCGATACGCGGGCGGATAATCGAACGTCAAATACACGTCAGACGCATTATGCTTGACCATGTATTCCAGCAGCAATTCAATATTGATATTCCGCAAGGCGATAGACACCGCATTGTCCTTGCGAGACATCGTGCCGGAAAATCGCCCTAAATTCGGGCGAACAACCGACATATTCACGATGCCGCTTTCTTCAAATTCTTTCTTATCCTTTGGGGTAAGAATCTGCCCGGCCAGATCTTTCAGATCGTCCACCGTCAGCTTGATTTGATTGATCGGCTTCAGCGCGCCGTCCACCTCCATCCGGCAAATCGGCGGCGAACCCGGCGCAAGCTGCACTTCATACGCATTCTGCTTCACTAAAAAATCCAAGAGCTGTTCGACTTTGAGCGCCATAATTTCCTCCGCGAAAGAAGACCTGTTTGGTCATTGAACACTGCCACGCCTGATGCCGATTACGACGGTTTGTTGGCCGCAGGCGGTCTCGGAGCCGCGCCGCCCGGCCTCGCGCCGCCAGTCATTGGGCGTTTTCCGGGCATTTTCTGCTGAATCTCTTTGAACAGGTCAGGATTCATGGTTTTCGTCTGCGCTTCTTCCATCGAGATGACACGCTTCATGACCAAATCCACTAAAATTTGATCCATCGTCTGCATGCCGTATTGGCTGCCGGTCTGCATCACCGACGGGATCTGGTGGATTTTGGCCTCACGAATCAGGTTGCGGACGGCCGGGATGCCGACCATGATTTCCAGCGCGGCGACGCGGCCGGAGCCATCCGCCTTTTTGCACAACGCCTGCGACACCACCGCGCGCAGCGATTCCGATAATCCGGCGCGCACCTTGTTTTGCTCGTTGGCCGGAAACACGTCAATAATACGGTCAATCGTTTTCGGCGCGCTGCTGGTGTGCAATGTGCCAAAAACCAAGTGGCCGGTTTCGGCGGCGGTCAAGGCTAACGAAATCGTTTCCAAGTCGCGCATTTCGCCGACGAGAATAATATCAGGGTCTTGGCGCAGCGCGCCGCGCAGCGCGCGGGCGAAACTATGCGTATCCGGCCCGACTTCGCGCTGATTCACCAAGCAGTTTTGCGATTTATGCACAAATTCCACCGGGTCTTCAATCGTCAAAATATGGCCGAAATCTTCCTTATTCACCAAATCCACCATCGCCGCCAGCGTCGTGGATTTGCCGCTGCCGGTCGGCCCGGTCACAAGCACCAGCCCTTTGCTCGCCTTGGAGACTTGCTTCAATATCGGCGGCAGCCCTAACTGCTCGAAGGTCAATATTTTGGTCGGAATCTGCCGGAACACCGCTGATTCGCCGCGCCGCTGCACAAACGCATTCACGCGGAAGCGCGACGTTCCGCCCGGCAATTCGATGGAAAAGTCGGATTCTAACTCTTCGGTAAATTTTTTCTGCTGATTGTCGTTCATGATGTCGAAGATCATTTTATGCACTTCTTCTTTCATCACGGCAGGCACGTTCAGCTTTTTCATGTGACCATGCACTCGAAACATCGGCGGCTCGCCGGAACTCAAATGCACGTCAGACGCGCCCTGTTTCACGGCAAATTCTAATAACTGCAACACATCCATTCCCATATTCAGCACCCCGTCTTCTTCATGACACGCATGTTTGCTTGCACGATGTCACGCTCTCGTCTCTTCAACAGAATAGAATATAGTATTGACAAAATCTTTCGGATTACCTATAGTTCATTATAGAAAGAGATGTCAAGAGAAAAATCCCCAAAGAGCCGAGAAGAATCGTAAAACGCGCATTCCTCTTCTTACTTGTTTGAGACAACGATGTCATTATGGCTTGATGAAGATTTATTGGAACGGGTTCGCGCTGGAGCGCCGTTCGCGTATCGCTCATGGCAGCCGGAGCGCGTCTGCGTCGTGCTTGGGCGCAGCAATGCGGCGGAACGGGAAGCGCATGCGGATCGCTGCGCGGCGGATGGCGTCCCGATTCTGCGGCGGCGCGGCGGCGGTGGCGCGGTCGTGCTTGCGCCCGGCATGCTCGTGGTGTCGCTGGCGAAATGCGTGAAAGAGGCGTATCATTTCACGGAATATTTTCATCAAATCAATAGCCTGATTATAGACGCGCTGCGGGAAATCGGCGTGCAGAACCTTACGCAGCAGGGCATTTCCGACATCTGCCTGGCGGATCGCAAAATTCTCGGCTCTTCGATGTATCGCAGCAAAGCGCTTCTATTTTACACGGCCTCGCTGATGATTTCGAATGACCTCGCGCTGCTCGACCGCTATTTGAAACATCCCTCGAAAGAGCCGGAATATCGGCAGGGACGGCCGCACCGCGAGTTTGTCGCCACGCTGGCTGGCGCATATCCCGCGCTGACCGTCGCCGCCGCGCAAGCCGCGCTGGATCGCGCCGCGCCGCGCCGCATTCCAGAAATTGAATGAGCAGCCACAGATTTCACCGATTTTCACAGAAAAAATAGCCGCTCGCGGTGAGCGTGTCGAACCGCCCGTTTGACCTCAACAGGCTCAGGAAAAATCTGCGCAAATCTGCGCAATCTGTGGTAAAATTCCCATGACAATCCGGCAGATTTTGGAAGAAAACGAACGGAAATTTTTGTCGCCGAAAGCGACGTTCAGCAGCGCGACGCAAGGCCGCGCGAAGCCGATTTCCCCTTGCGATCTGCGCACCGAATTTCAGCGCGACCGCGACCGAATCACCTACTGCCGCGCCTTTTCGCGCCTGCGCCGCAAAACGCAGGTCTTGATTTCGCCGCGCGGCGACCATTACCGGACGCGCCTGACGCATACGCTCGAAGTCTCGCAGATCGCCCGCACGATTGCGCGGGGGCTGCGCCTGAACGAAGACTTGGTGGAAGCGATTGCGATGGGGCATGATCTCGGCCACTCGCCGTTCGGGCATACGGGGGAATACGCGCTGAACGCGATTCATCCGAAGGGGTTTTTTCATTCGCGGCAAAGCGTGCGGTTGGTGGAATGCTTGGAGCGCGGCGGCGACGGCCTGAATTTGACGCATGAGGTGCGCGACGGCATCTTGAAACACAGCAAAAGCTACACGAGCATCATCGCCGACGACCCGAACGCCATGCCCGCCACGCTGGAAGGCCAAATCGTGCGGATTGCGGACAGTCTCGCGTACATCAATCATGACATTGACGACGGCCTGCACGTCGGAATCCTCAAACAAGACGACATCCCGAAACCGCTGCTCGACGCGCTTGGCGAGACGCTCGGCGAACGCATCGGCCGCATGGTGCGCGACGTGATTACCGAAAGCGCGCGCCTGAATCTTGAGCGCATCGCCATGAGCCGCGCCATGTTAGAGCCGACCGAAGCCTTGCGAAAATTTCTGTTCGATAATTTTTACTTGACGCCGATGGTGAACCGCGAAACCGACAAATCAAAGCGGATCGTGGCTGAATTGTACGACTATTTTCTGGAGCATCCCGACCAGATGGATGTCACGTTGTTCGGCCTGCCGCCGGATGACGACCTGCCGCAGCGCGTCTGCGATTATATCGCCTGCATGACGGATGACATGGCGCTGGAAACGTATATTCAGGTCTTCGTGCCGCGCCGCATCGCGTGAGCCGCGCATTGCGCCAAACCCATGTAATTCATACGCAAGGAGGTTCAATCATGGCAGAAATCCTTCAAGGACGCTATCAACTGGAGGACACGCTTGGGCAGGGCGGCATGGGAATTACTTACAAAGCGACGGATTTGCAAACGCTCCAAACAGTCGCCGTCAAACAACTTCATTTGTCGCGCCTGAAGGATTGGAAGGCGGTGGAATTGTTTGAGCGGGAAGCCGCCATTCTGCAACAACTGCATCACCCGCGCCTTCCCGCCTACCGCGACTATTTTTCGATTGAAACCGCCTCCGACGCACAGTTTTGCCTTGTGCAGGATTATATCGCAGGGAAAACGCTGAAACAGGTTATTGAAGAGGGCTGGCGCGGCTCAGAAAAAGAAATTTTCGACATTTTCCGCCAGCTTGTCGGCATTTTAGCCTATTTGCACGGCCTGCGGCCGCCGGTGATTCACCGCGACCTGAATCCGAAAAATATCATCTGCGCCCCGGCGAAAAAGGCGGGCACGTCGCCGTTTGATGTGTATCTTGTGGATTTTGGCGCGGTGCAAGATCAGATTCGGACAACCACGCTCGGCGGCTCAACCATGATTGGCACGTTTGGCTACGTGCCGTTGGAACAATTCAACGGGCGCGCGGTGCCGGCTTCCGATTATTACGCGCTCGGCGCGACGCTGCTCTTCATGCTTTCCCACCGCCATCCGACCGAATTCGAGACCGCCGACCTGAAAATTGATTTTCGCGCCGCCGTGAACGCCTCGCCGACCATGCTGCGCCTGTTAGATGGACTGTTAGAGCCATCGCCGGAAAAACGTCTCGATTCGCCGCAGGAAATCAAGGCGCTGCTTGAGCAAAAAGCCGCGCCGCAGCCGGTCAAATCGCTTGCGCATGCGACACCGCAGCCGCCTCAGCCCGCGCTGTCGCTTCCCTATGGCAGCAAAATTCGCAAAATCGAACGGGACGCGCAACATATAGACATCGAGATTCCCGGACAATTTCGCGCTGGCTCGCTTGGCATGCTCGGTTTTTCGGCATTTTGGCTGACATTCGTTACTGTCTGGACAATCGGCGCGGCATCCGGCAGCATTTTTTTCGCGCTCTTTTCGCTTCCCTTCTGGTTAGTTGGCATCGGCATGGCAAGCGCCGCGCTGTACGGCGTCTTCGGGAGAACGAAACTGCGATTAACGCCGGAATCGGTCGAAATTACGTATGCGTTTGCCGCGTTCCATCATACGCGGCGCGTTCCGACGGCCGCCATTGATAAAATCGAACAGGCGGTGCGATACACGCAAAATGATCAGCCGGTGCAAGGCGTGAATATTTATGCCGGAGCGCAGACGCTCAAACTCGGTTCGAACCTTGCGCCCGGCGAACAGCAATGGCTGATCAAGGAACTTGAGGCGTTTGTCGAACGGATACGATAGCAAGCCTTCGCGCCGCATCGCGTTGAGCCGCGAGAATTTCATTGACGAAAATTTCAAGTTAGGAAATACAAGATGACGCATGAAATTTGAAGGCGATGTCACGCGAATTATTTCCATGAGAAAAGCCACGAAACGGGAACAAAATGCCTATGTCAAAAACAGATTTCGCAAAAATTGACGCCATGCCGGACGAAGAAATTGATTTTTCAGATATTCCGCCGTTGACTGACGCGCAATTGGCCTCAATGAAACCGTTGCATGACGTATTTCCTTCAGAACTTCGCGCGCAAGATCGCGCAACTGTTCAACTTGACGCCGACATTTTCGAATGGTTTCGAATGCACACCCCAGACTATCAAACGCAAATCAACCGCGTTTTGCGCCGATACGTTCAACATCGGACGCAACGGGCTGTTCATTCTGCGAGGAGTTAACGCCATGTCAACGCTGCTCGAAATGCGGCAAATCGTCAAACATTTTGCGGGCGTGTTAGCCAATGATCATGTAGATTTCGAGGCGCAGCGCGGCGAAATTCATGGCTTGCTCGGCGAAAACGGCGCGGGCAAAACCACGCTGATGAACATTCTCTACGGGCTGTACCAACAGGATTGCGGCGACATTCTGTTCGAAGGCGCGCCGGTCAAGATCGCCACGCCGAAACACGCCTTAGAGCTTGGCATCGGCATGGTGCATCAGCATTTCCGCCTGATTCCGCGCTTGACCGTG
>CAZCGG010000021.1:8791-9950 GCA_964498135.1 uncultured Candidatus Moduliflexus sp. | reverse complement strand
GCCGATCATTTCGGCCTGAACATCCATCCAAACGCGAAAATTTGGGAACTGTCGGTCGGCGAGCAGCAGCGCGTCGAAATCCTGAAAGCCCTGTATCGCCGCGCCAAGCTCCTGATTTTAGACGAGCCGACGGCGGTGCTGACGCCGCAAGAAGTTGACCGCCTGTTCGAAATGCTCAACGCGATGGTGGCGCAGGGCTACACGATTATTTTCATCACGCACAAGCTCAACGAAATCATGAGCGCGTGCCACCGGATTACGGTCTTGCGGCAGGGGAAGCGCATCGCCACCGTCCGCTCGGCGGAGACGAATCACAAGGAATTAGCCCGCATGATGGTTGGGCGCGAGGTGTTGTTTCACGTCGAAAAGCCGCAATGCGCGCCTGGGCGCGACATGCTGACCGTCAAGAATCTGAACGTGTTGAACGACAAAGGTTTGCAGGCGGTCAATGGTGTGTCGTTCAGCGCGCGGGAAGGCGAAATTCTCGGCATTGCGGGCGTTTCCGGCAACGGGCAGCGCGAATTGATTGAGGCGATTAACGGCTTGCGCCGCGTGGAAAGCGGGCAGATTTTTCTTGAAGGCGCGGACGTGACGAACGCGCATCCGAAAAAAATTGTCGCGCGCGGCGTCGGTTATATTCCCGAAGATCGCATTCATGTCGGCCTTGCGACGACGCTGCCGGTTGCCGAAAATCTGCTGCTGAAAAACCAGTCGTCGCCGCAATTCAATCGGCGCGGCTTTATCAATTACGCCGCGCTGAACCGCTCGGCGGATGCGCTGATTCTCGCGTATGATGTGCGCGGCGCAGGGGCGCGGGTTCGCGTGGGGCAGCTTTCCGGCGGCAACATTCAGAAAATCATTTTGGCGCGGGAAATTTCCCGCAACCCGAAAGTGCTGATTGCCAGCCAGCCGACGCGCGGGCTGGATGTCGGGGCGATTGAATACGTTCAGCAGCTTTTGTTAGAGCAGAAACGGCAGGGCAAAGCGATTCTGCTGATTTCCGAAAACCTTGACGAAACCCTGCATTTAAGCGACCGCATCGCTGTCATGTACGAAGGCCGGATCGTCCGCATTCTTGACGCCGCCGCCGCGAATCGCCGCGAGATCGGCCTGATGATGGCAGGCAGCCGTCATGACGCATGACTATCTCCGCCATTCA
>CAZCGG010000021.1:0-8691 GCA_964498135.1 uncultured Candidatus Moduliflexus sp. | reverse complement strand
AGCCTGTCGGAAACGCTGGTCAAGGCGATTCCGCTCATGCTGTGCGGCTTGGCGGTCGCTGTGCCGTTGGGCGCGAATCGCTGGAACATCGGCGCGGAAGGGCAATATCTGATGGGCGCGTTCGGCGCAAGCGCGGCGGCGCTCTATTTGCCGCAATTGCCGGGCTGGGCGTTAATTCCGACGATGATTGCCGCCGGATTCATGGCCGGGGCGTTTTGGGGCTGGATTCCGGGCATCCTGAACGCCCGTTTCAGGCTCAGCGAAACTATCGTCAGCCTGATGCTGAATTACATCGCCTTCAACTGGATCGCGTTTTTGGTGTACGGCCCGCTGCGCGACCGCGAAGGCTATTCCAATTTCCCGCTTTCGCCAAAATTCGCGCATCATGCGTGGTTTCCGCGCTTGATTCCGGCGACGCGGCTGCATCTCGGCCTCTTTTTGGCGATTTTCGCCGCGATCATTTTATATGTCGTCCTCAAAAAAACGCGGATCGGCTATGAAATCCGCATGGTTGGGGCGAACCCGAACGCGGCGCAATACGGCGGCATAGACACGTCGCGGGTGATTGTTTTCGTGATGACGGTAGCCGGAGGATTGGCAGCGTTGGCGGGCGCGGGCGAAGTGGGCGCGCTGCATCACCAACTCCGGCAAGATATTTCGATTGGCTACGGCTACACGGCCATTCCGGTCGCCATGCTCGGCAAAGGCGATCCGCTCGGCATTCTCGTATCGGCGTTCCTGTTTGCCGCGCTGCTCGTGGGCGGATCGAACATGCAGCAAGATGTCGGCGTGCCGGTCGCGCTCGTTTCGATTATTCAAGCGCTCGTCGTGCTGTTCATCGTGGCCGGAGACACCTTGCTGCAATATCGCATTCGGCTGGTTCGCGCCGAAAAAAGTTGACCGGCGCGGGCGGCGTTATGCTTGCTCGCCTGCCCGCATTCGCCGGGCGCACTCTTCCAGAATCGCCTCGGTTTGCGTCGCGCCGAAGCGCGTGCAGCCCGTCGCTTTCACTTTCAACGCCATGTCGAGGTCTCGGACGCCGCCAGCGGCTTTGATTTGCACGTTGGCGGATACGCTGCGCCGCATGAGCGCAAGGTCGTCCAGCGTCGCGCCGCCGGGCGCAAAGCCGGTCGAGGTTTTCACGAAATCCGCTCCCGCTTGTTCAACAAGCTGGCAGCCAATCACTTTCAATTCGTCCGTCAAATAGGCGTTTTCCAGAATCACTTTCACCAGAACGTTCTGACGATGCGCCACCTCAACCACCGCCGCAATGTCGCGCTTCACGTCGTCAAAATCGCGGCTGCGCAGCCGGCCGATATTGAGAACCATATCCAATTCTTCCGCGCCGTCGCGAATCGCTTGCTCGGCCTCAAAGACTTTGACGGCGGTGGCGTGCGAGCCATGCGGAAAGCCGATGACGGTTGAGGCTTTCACGCCTGATCCGGCAAGCGCCTGCGCGACAAGCGGCACGTCCGCCGGACGGCAGCAGACCGACGCGACGTGGTATTTTTTAGCGATTTCGCAGCCATGAATCACGTCATCTGTCGTCAATTCCGGGCGCAGCAGCGAATGATCAATCATTTTGGCGATTTCTTGGCAAGTATCACTCATAAATTTTCTCCTCGAATGTTATGCTAATTGCGTTTAAAAAAATCGTTTATCCTGTGGAGACTCACGGCCGTGCGTCTCTACGCTACCGTATAGCACTGAAAGTCAAGGAAATACGATGCGAATGTTGATGATCGCCGCGCCCGCGAGCGGCAACGGCAAAACGACGGTCACGATGGGCATTCTGCGGGCATTGAAACGGCGCGGGGTGGATGTCTGCGGCTTCAAGGCTGGGCCGGATTACCTCGATCCGGCCTTTTTAACGGCGGCGTCCGGCAAGCCGACGCGCAATCTCGATCTGCATCTGCAAGGAGCGCACGGCGTCGCGTATCACTTGCGGCAAGCGCAGGCCGAATTCGGCGTCATTGAAGGCGTCATGGGCTATTTCGACGGCATCGGCAACACGTGGCAAAACTCCAGTTTTCATCTGTCATCTTTGCTCGACATCCCGACGGTGCTGGTCTATTCGCCGAAAGGGGAGATGTTTTCGGTCATTCCGAAACTTCAGGGCATGGCGCGCTTCCCCGGCGCGACGATTCGGGCGGTGATTTTGAACAACGTCGCGCCGCCGCAATTCGCGCCGCTCAAAGACGCCATCGAACAGCATGCCGCGCTGTCCGTGTTGGGCGTTGTGCCGAAAACGGCGCAAGCGGAATTGCACAGCCGCCATCTTGGGCTGATTCAGAGTGTCGAAGTGCGCGATCTGGAGGGCAAAATCGAAACGCTGGCAGACAATATTGAGGCGAACATTGATCTTGCCGCGCTGCTGAATTTGGCGCAAGCCGCCCGCCTTCCAAGCGAAGCCGCGCCGTTTGCCGTTCCGCCGCAGACGGACATCGCTGTCGCCATCGCTAAAGATGAGGCGTTTTCGTTTTATTACACGGAGAACTTGGAACTGCTTGAGCGCTGTTGCCGCGTGACTTATTTTTCGCCGTTGCGGGACGCCGCGCTGCCGCCCTGCGATTTGCTTTATCTCGGCGGCGGCTATCCTGAAATTTTCTGCCGCGAATTGGCGCAGAACCGTTCGATGCTCGCGTCAATCAGGGCGCATGCGGAGCGCGGCGGCTGTATTTACGCCGAATGCGGCGGGTTCATGTATCTGACGGAAGCGGTCGAAGAAGCGGCGATGGTCGGCCTGTTTGCGGGCAAAACGCATTTGACGCCGAGTTTGCAGCGTTTCGGCTATGTGGACATCACGCTGACGCAGGATTGCCTGCTTGGGCGGCGCGGCGACCGGCTGACCGGGCATGAGTTTCATAAATCGGCGTCGGACGTGGCGGGCGCGACGGCGTTCCAGATTCAGAAAACGCTGGGAACGAAAACGTGGGAATGCGGGTTTGTTTATAAAAACGCGCTGGCCGGGTATCCGCACGTCAGTTTTCTCGGCAATCCGGCGACGCTGCCGCATTTGCTGGCGCACGTTGCGCGACATGAATATTTTGCTTGACAGAATCCCCAACTGTTCAGGATAATTTCTTGTGAAACAAACACAGAAGGCCGCTCGCAGGTGAACCGCGTCGTTCGGCATCGTATATCAACTCACGATAAACACATCCGATAATCAATATGGGGAAATATTGGTGGTTTGGGATAAATAATTTAGCACAGGGGAAGGCGGTTTTAACGTCTCGGCCCCATGTCACTTATGCTGAAATCGCTCCTGTGCTTGCCGGACAACAGAAAGAATTTGCTTGGCCGTATGGAGGATCGCCCTATTCGTTAAAATACTATCCACAAATGCAGGCAGGGGATAAGATTCTCTTCTGGATGGGAGATGGAGCATATCAACACGATTGGGGCATTATTGGATTTGGGGTGATTGATCGTATTCAAAACCAGAACAATATCCAGTTCAATCAGTATATGCTACATATGACGTATGTTCCTTCTATTCCTATCACTCCATACCGAAGTCATCATCCGCAGGAAACGGAGAATACAACCTTTCTAAAAAATATTTTTGGAATAGAATTTCGTCCACTTGCGAAAGTATTTAAGCAATTGGGATATAGAAACACAATCTCGATTATCACCATTGAAGAATTACAACAAGATCAATATGAAGCAGTTCTCAATCGAGCGAAAACTTCTCCAAATATCATTATTTCCGAAGCAACAGAAGAAGAGAAAACTGAATATACGCTTGCAACTACTGAGGAAATCGAGCTGTTTGAAGATATAAATTCCTTATTGAAAACCCCAACACTTGATGAAACAGTCAAAGAACGTCTTCAATTTAGTCGAGTTGGGCAAGAACGTTTTCGCAAAGCCCTGATTGCCTATTGGAAAGGACGATGTGCCGTTACCGGGTTTCAGAATATTCGCATACTACGGGCATCGCATATTAAACCCTGGCGAGTTTGTAATAACTTTGAACGGTTAGATGTCTTTAATGGATTGTTGCTCATCCCGAATCAGGATGCTGTCTTTGATCAAGGATTGATCACATTTGATGAACAAGGTAAGATTCTCATTTCTCCATCTTTTCAGGCACAAGCAAGCATATTAGGGATTCATGAAAATTTGAGAATCCATCTCGATGAACGACATCAAAAATATCTTGACTATCATCGAGATATCTATAGGGGAAATCTCACATGAGAAAAGAAGATGCCGAACGATCCGCTTGTGCCGGACAGCGCACACGGCCGCTCGCAGGCGAACCGCGTGGTTTGGCGTTTATGGCGTAAGATTGAGAGTATGGATATAATAACTGGAATATTTATGGGAATTATGTATCAGTTGAGTAGAGAAACGTGTTTTTATTGTCATGGAAAATGGATCGTAAATGAATATGACGAGAGGAAACGTAGAGAATATGATACACAAAGAGGATAATGGATATGCCTGAGATTAGCCGGTTTTTAGGAATTGTGATCTTTATGAACTTTGATGAGCATCCCCCGCCACATTTTCATGCACGATATGGAAACTATCATATTGCTGTGGATATTGAAACAGGGATTGTTGAAGGCAAATTCCCAAAACGTGCGTTACGACTGGTGTTAGAATGGTATGAGATTCATAAAGATGACCTGTTGTCCAATTGGAATTCATTAGAAGAGACGGGTGAATTTCAAAAATTACCCCCATTGGAGTAAAAGCAATGTTACTTGAAGTGGTATCAGCCAATTATCTCGGCTCGTATAAAGTATTTCTCACATTTAATAATGGATATAAAGCCTCTCTTGATTTAGAGGAAACCATCTTGCATGAACGCAGGATGATTTTTCAGCCATTACGGCAACAGGACTATTTTCGTAATTTTATGGTCAAACTCAATACGATTTGTTGGGAGAATGAAGCGGATTTTGCTCCAGAATTCCTGTACGATCTTGCGCGTCAGCAAGCTGAACAGATCGGAACACGTCTGAAAAAAGCCGCATAGGATAGTATCCGCCGAACAATGCGCTTGCGCCGGACTTCTCAGGGGGCGCGGGATAAAAATCGAAGCGTTTTTTCAAGTTTATGTGACCGCGCCCTCTGCTCGCAGGTGAGCCGCGTGGTTCGGCTTTATTGTTGACGGGTGTAGCAATAAGCCCTCTTATGTAATATTTTTATGAGTGAATGATTATCATTACGAAAGGAGTTGAGATAATTAATGACTAAAACGATAGATATTCATACGACCCAAATAGGTTTTGACGATATATTGTCATTAATTCGTCAAGGGACAGAGATCATTATGACAGATGCCAATATCCAACTTGCTCGCATTGTTCCGTATTTTCCTCTCCGTAAAGAACGGATTGCCGGATTACATGAAGGGGCGATTTGGACGAGTGACGATTTTGATGACCCCTTACCTGATGAATTTTGGATGGGTAATCTATGAAAATCATTTTGGATACGCATACATTTATTTGGTGGGATAGTCAGCAGGCAAAGCTTTCTGTCAAGGCATTACGCCTTTGTCAAGATTCATCTCATACAATAATCTTGAGTATTGTAAGTGTTTGGGAAATGCAAATTAAATTACAGTTAGGTAAATTAACATTTAAATTGCCATTATCCGAGATTATTGCGATTCAACAAGAGACAAACCATCTTGAGATATTACCCATCAATTTCCATCATGTCTTGGCCTTAGATGGCTTACCGATGCACCATAAAGACCCATTTGATCGATTATTAGCTGTCCAAGCAAATATTGAAGGCGCAGTATTGTTGAGTTGTGATTCGATATTTTCTCATTATCCCGTAAATGTTGTTTGGTAGTTAATAATAAGGTATATTTTTGGAAGACGAGATCGCCGAACAATGCGCTTGCACCGGACTTCGCATCCGGCGTAGAACAAGGGAAGAATTTGTTTTGTTTCTTCCCTCGTTTTGCCTTGAGAGATAAAGCCTTTATTGACTACTTTTTACTGTACTATGTATGAAAACATTCAATTGGAATCATGAAAAAAATGAAATACTGAAACAGGAAAGAGGCATATCGTTTGAAGCTATTGTTTTCTGTATTCAAAATGGATTTCTGCTTGACATCATAGAGCATTCAAATTATGAGAAATACGGGGGACAAAAAATTTATGCGGTTCATTTCAATGAATATGTCTATCTTGTTCCCTTTGTGGAATCGGAAAATGAAATTTTTCTTAAAACAGCCTATCCGAGCAGAAAATACACAAAATATTATCTCAAGAGGTAATTGTTATGAAAGACCCATTCAAATATTTGGATGAGGAAGAACAAGCGTTGATGGAGTCGGTTGAGCAAGGCGAATGGAAACGGACGGAACATTTTGAGGAAGAAAAGAACAAAGCCGAGTCGGCGGCAAACGCCACGTTTGCCGCAACTAAAAGGATAAACATTCGCATGTCAAAACGAGACATCGAGCGCTTGAAAATCAAGGCGTTAGAAGAAGGCATCCCTTATCAGACGCTCGTTTCCGGCCTTATTCATAAATACCTTGATGGCCGATTAACAGCCCCTTAAACAATCTTCAGGCCGCTCGCAGGTGAGCCGCGTGGTTTGGCATATTGACATAATATCATTAGCAAGACGAAAGCAGAAACTATACGTTGAGGCATAATTCAATTGGATCGTATGATGACAAGACGGATGTTCTATGGCGGTTCCCCAAAGAAAATTGCAATGGATGAGCAAAGATGAGTATCTGGCAAATGAACGCCATGAATTTCTGGATGGCGAGCGCTTCGCGATGGCAGGTAGAACACGCTGGCATAATCGTTTAGCGGGGCGCATGTTTTCTGCCCTATCAGAAATTACCATCACTGCGAGAAAGGGATGATGCAAGTCGAACTGTTATGGGAATATGAACTGTGGGATCAGCCAACCGATATGTTCTCATTGATTAGCATCGAGCTTAGGATGACGATTGAAGAACTCTATCGTTTTATGGCATTGAAGACATCGGGAACGATGACGCCAGACGATCTTTCTGATGAAAGCCAATGAATGAATGATGCGAAAAATATCGTGGAGACTGCCGAACGCCGTGTCGCGGAGAACCACTGAGATGAAAGGAGCTTGAACGATGACGAATGAACAGAACAGATTGAATGACGGCTTAATAGAAAAAGCAAAGAAGGCATTTGAAAGAAATGGCTTTGATGTATTAATAGCCGATAATCGAAAAAACGCTTTAGATATGCTGAAACAACGAATTCCAAAAGAATCTTCAATAGGAACTGGAGGTTCAAGAACATTAGAAGAAATTGGCTTCTTTGAATATTTTACCCAAGAACGCTATCCCAATTTTCTTGACAGACAAACACCAAATCTGCCTCCTGAAGTAGAAAGGAAAGCACAAAGACAAATACTTACGGCAGAATATTTTCTCTGTTCAGCAAATGCAGTGACAACAGAAGGACAAATAATACTCATTGATTACACAGGGAATAGGAATGCGGCCGCGACCTACGGTCCAGACCAAAGGATTTTTGTTGTTGGCTGGAATAAGATAACGACATCACTAGAAAAAGGGATGGAGAGAGCCAGTAATACGGCAGCGGTTCTGAATAACATCCGATTTAATACATCAAATCCATGCGTAACGGTAGGTCATTGCGTCAAATGCGAAAGCGCAAATAAGTTATGCCGGATTACAACGGTTTTAACTCGTTGTCAGCCTCCAAAAACAGGCACCGTTTTATTTATCCGTGAAGATCTGGGTTTTTAAAGGCTCAGTCTATCGGAGTAAGAATATTTTAAGTAATTACAAATTGTTTTGTTGTATTTTTCACGCGAAGCTCGCAAAGGCCATGTGTGACTACCTTCGCGGGCTATGAGGCATGAGAGAATCGCCTAACGAGCTGGTTGCGCCAAACAGCGTAAACCACTGCTCGCAGTTGAACTGCGTGGTTCGGCGGACGCTTCGCGCGTGGATAGAATAGCAACGTTGATATAAGATTGCATAATAAAGGAGAGAAAATGAAAGCATTCATGTGCATTACAGATACAATGGCCGATTGGGAAGTTGGTTATTTATTGGCTGAACTGAATAGTAAGCGATATTTCAAAGCGTCAATGAAGGATTTAGAAGTAATAAAAATAAGCAATAACAACGATGTTAAAACGACTATGGGTGGTCTTCAAATTATCCCGGAAAAAACAATTGATGAAATAGATTTTCAAGATAATGACATATTGATATTGCCAGGCGGAGACAAATGGCTTGAAAAAGAAAATGAAGCCATCTTGAAAAGAGCAAAAGAATATATCGAAAGAGATTTAAAAGTTGCCGCAATTTGCGGGGCGACAATAGGATTGGCAAAATACGGCGCGCTTGATCATAAAATGCATACGAGTAATGACAAAGACTTTTTGAAAATGATCTGTCCTGAATATAGAGGTGAAAAATTATATGTAAATAAGCCGGCGGTTATTGATAAGCAACTCATTACGGCATCTGGAATTGCGCCTCTTGAATTTACATACTTCATTCTGAAATTAATCGGAGTTTTTTCAGAAGAAACGCTTGAAAACTGGTACAATCTTTATAAAACACAAGAGGCGGAGTATTTTTATGGATTAATGAAATCACTTGAACAGTAGTGCATCGAAACGTTAATTTTTAAGAGTTCTCAGGAGTGTCAAATCTTGATTTGACACGCGAAA
>CAZCGG010000020.1:32652-37131 GCA_964498135.1 uncultured Candidatus Moduliflexus sp. | reverse complement strand
ACAAACCGTTTCCCTTTGGCTGCCCCTGAAATGACGAGAAGTTCGACCTTCATAAATTTTTATGCCTCATCTTAACGGTCATGACAGCCCCCCTCATCTTTTTCTCTGCCTTGTCTGACAAAGAAAGCAAGGTGATGTAAAAAACAGGCAAAGATAGTGTTTTCTTTTTTTGTGATGCTGTCAAACGAAATTCGCTTGAGAGAAAAAAAATTCGCTGACAGTTCTCGCTCGCTGCCGTTTTTTTGGAAATGGGCAGAGGGTGAGGGCTTTCGCGCATCGTGTCATGGCGTATGCGAGAAGTTTAATAGACATTAGACCTCTTGCAACAGTCCATTCCGTTCGCCCTGAGCCTGTCGAAGGGCGGGCGCAGGACGTGTTCATCCGCCCTTCGACAAGCTCAGGGCGAACGGAATGACGGGGCAAAAACGACGTATGCAAGAGGTCTATTATAATGCAGGACTTACGCAAAAAAGGTTGCCCTTCGGCAGGTTCAGGGCGAACGGTGGGCGAAACGCCAACATCATCGTCCGTTCGTGGTGAGCTTGTCGAACCACATTGCGTAAGTCTTGTAATGAATAGAATTTTTTGCTTGACAAGGAGCATTTTTTTATGCATATTCACCGCGTCATCAACGCGAAGTTTGCTGAGAGACCCCCTCATAAAAACGCGACAGAGGAATGTTCATCATGAATGCGATATTTCAGCAGGTGCGCGACTGGGTGCGCGGGACGCTTGGCGAGGTCGCCATCACAGCCGAGCCGCCGCAGAACGCCTCTGACAGCGTGACGGTCAGCATCTACTTCAAAAACATGGACATCTCGCCCGCCGTCGGCGTCAGTTCAGTCGGCAAGCGGCTTCAACTCCTCGCCGCCTACCTGATTACAATTGCCTCCCCCAACAGAGATGACGCGAACAACGCCATCGTCAAATTAGCGTTTTCAGCCATGCTGACCGGGAACTTTACGCCGGTATTTAATCCACTGTCGGCGGAAGAGTGGCTGGCATTCGGCGTCGCGCCAAAACCGGCCTTGATGATTCACATGCCAATTACTTACGAGATTGAAGGCGCAGTTGCCAAACGGGTTGAGTATCCGTTAGAGATCAATATGGTGATGTTAGGCGATCAACAGGCTGTCATATAATGTTGCCAATACCCTGTAAAAAAAATGGTCATTCAGGAGCGCGAAATCTCAATTTCGCCGTCAGATTGAGGTTTGGCCATCAGAAATTATGATCATGTTCGCCACAATTGGGCATTATATGACTGCCAGCAAAAAGGAGGAGGTATGAGCGCGAATTATACCGCACCAGGAGTCTATATCGAGGAAATCGCATCAGGTTCAAGGCCGATAGAGGCCGTTGGAACAAGCACGGTCGGCTTTATCGGCGCGGCGCCGAAAGCGGACGCCCACCGGGGCGAAGCCTTTCCCGTGACCAATTGGCTGCAATTCGTCAAGGAATTCGTGAAAGAAGGCAGCCGCAGCACGCCGTTAGCGCAGGCGGCATTCGGGTTTTTTCAGAACAGCAACGGGTTATGTTATATTGTCAATATCGGCGAAAATGACGCGATTGCCGGAGGCGAAGGCGGCAAGCGCAGCGGCCTGCAACTCTTTGAAGAAATTGACGAAATTGCGATCGTTGCCGCGCCGGGCTACACGGATCAAGCATCACACGCCGCGCTGATCGCGCATTGCGAAAAGATGCGCGACCGTTTTGCCGTCTTGGACGCGCCGCGTCCCGTCATGTCAAGCAAAGAGCCGAAAAAAGAGACCGCGCCGCCCGTCGAGGAGACGCCCGGCGCGTCATCCGCAACCCCGCCCGCCGCGCCGCCGTCCAGAAAAGAATCCGCCAGAGAAGCGGGAAACGCGGCCAGTCCGCTTGAACACGTAAAAAAGAGCCGAGAAAAACTTGCGTCCGCGAACGGCTTCGGGGCGTATTATTTCCCGTGGATTCAAATTCAAGACCCGCTGATGCCGAAGGAAACAGTTTGGGCGCCGCCTTCCGGCCATATCGCCGGAATTTACGCTCGCGTGGACGGAACGCGCGGCGTGCATAAAGCTCCCGCCAATGAGATTATTCGCGGCGCGATTGACCTTGAATACCGCGTCACGCAAGAAGAGCAACAGATGCTGAACCCGATGGGCGTCAATTGCATTCGCTTTTTCCCCGGACAAGGCATTCGCGTTTGGGGCGCGCGCACCCTTGCGACCGATGCGAATTGGCGATATATCAACGTCCGCCGCTTGTTCAATATGATTGAAGAATCCATTGCCGCCGGAACGCATTGGGTCGTGTTTGAGCCGAATGACGCGACGCTGTGGAACGCAATCAAGCGCGACGTGTCCGCCTTTTTGACGCGGATGTGGCGGTTGGGCGCGCTCATGGGAAAAACGCCCGAAGAAGCCTTTTTCGTCAAATGCGACGAAGAGACGAACACGCCGGAGGAGATCTCCGCCGGGCGCGTGGTGACGATTATCGGCGTGGCGCCCGTCAAACCCGCTGAATTCGTGGTGTTCAAAATCGGCCAGACTGAAAGCGGCTCAAAGGTGGAATAATTCTATCAGGACATAAACAACACTTTACCCTAAAAAGGAATCTCGCGGGTCAAGCGGCTCGTTTGGCGCGGCAGCGCGTTTGAACAAGCCGCATGGCATCTTGCGGAACACATCATGGCCGGAAGTGCGAAAACCGATCCGTTTCCGTCATTTAATTTCAAACTGTCAACCAATACCGACATGGACGCCCATTTTGTTGAATGTTCGGGGTTAAACGTCAAAATCAATACCATTCAATACCGCGAAGCCGGACTGACCGAAACGCGGAAAGTGCCGGGGCCGGTTGAATACGGCGATATTACCTTGAGATACGGCGTCACCACATCCAAAGCGCTATGGGAATGGTTTATGAAAGGCGCGGAGGGAAAGGTGGACGGCCTGCGGCGAAACGTGACGATTGAATTATTGAAGAGCGACCGCAGCGGAGAGGCGGTGCGCTGGAACCTTTTTGATGCGTGGATTTCGGAATGGCGCGGGGCGCGGCTGGATGCGATGGGCAAGGAGATCGCCATTGAAAGCATTACGCTGGTGTTCGATAAACTCGAACGCGCCTGATCTCGTGACGCGAAGAAACTCGGTTTCTTCAAGAGACTGCGTTTCTTCGAGCGCGTTTTCCGTCAAACATGACGCACACTCTTCAAATGATTCTGTTGGCCGGCGCGGCAATATTGAGAGCCATCGCGGAATTTCTCTCAAAATACGCGAACGCGCTTGCGGTGTCAGAATCGGAGGAACTGGACATTTCGCCCGCGCCGCCGGAGGCGGAATGTCTCGAAGGATGGCCTGAAGAATGGGCGAAACGCCTTCAGGAAGCCGGGCCGATTGAATGGATTTCATGGAAAATGCCAATAGGGAATGAGGACGCCGCATCCGAGAATGCCGACGAGACGGCTGTTTCGTCTTTCGAAGAATCAACCGTAGAAGAAACGGCGGCTGAAACGGCTGAAGATGTTCCTCGCATAGATTCGGCGGCGGCCACGCGCCGCGAACGTCGCCCTGAACGCCGCGCAGCGCAGCAAAGCGCGCCGCCGCGCGGCGAACGGCCTCAGCCTCAACAGCCGCATCTTGCGCGGCAGCAGAAGCCGCAAACACGCCGACAACACGCAAGAGGACTGTCGCCCGTCGAAACGGCGTCGGCGGGCGCGGCATGGTGTGAGGAGGCGCGTGATGTTCGGCGTTCGCCGGAGAAAACGCCTGAAATCCTGCCGGCGACAGAGACGCCGCCGATAAATGCCGCTTCGCCGCAAAACGCCGATGACACGTCAAACGCGCCTGTTCGGATGGCGCAAAAGATGGATTCACCTTCTGTGACGGGTGAAAGGCCGGAGCGTCGTTTGTCTGATGCGGACAGCAAACATTCCCGCCGCGCTGTGAAACGGATGGAAGCGCAGCCGTCCGACATGCCGCCGCAAGCCCCTGTTCAGCCTGAGCCCGTCATAAACGAAGCCGCGCGGCCTTTCGAACGGAGGACGGCAGAGACGCCGCAAAAAGAATCGCCGCCGGAGCGTCAACCCGCCGCGAACGCGCCGGAAGAATGGGCAAGTATCGTGAGGAACGCCGGCGTCATTCATTGGGAGGAATTTCATGCGACGCAAACGCCGCCCGTTAACAAACTTCAGAAAGGCGAGTCACCGGAAATTCCAGAAGAACCCAGCCTGTCACGTTCCGCGCGGGACGAACAGAGACGCTCAACCGTGATCACATGCGCCGCGCTGCCCGTCGCCGCCTCGGCAATGCCGTTGATGAGGCACGGTTCGGAACACATTCGAACGCCGCATGCGCCGGACGGAGAACGGCGTTCGGCGGTTCTTGAGCAGGCGCCATCGCCTCTTGCCGCGCCGCGCTTGACGGAACCGGTCACGGAACAGACCGCAACGCCGTATGCGCCGGGCGGAGAACGGCGTTCGGCGGCTCTTGAGCAGGC
>CAZCGG010000020.1:32132-32552 GCA_964498135.1 uncultured Candidatus Moduliflexus sp. | reverse complement strand
CGCAACGCCGTATGCGCCGGGCGGAGAACGGCGTTCGGCGGCTCTTGAGCAGGCGTCACCGCCCCTTGCCGCGCCGCGTTTGACGGAACTGGTCACGGAGCAAGCCGCAGCGCCGCATGCGCCGGGCGGAGAACGACGTTCGGCGATTCTTGAACAGACGCCATCGCCCCTTGCCGCGCCGCGTTTGACGGAACTGGTCACGGAGCAGGCCGCAACGCCGTATGCGCCGGGCGGAGAACGGCGTTCGGCGGCTCTTGAGCAGGCGCAACCGCCCCTTGCCGCGCCGCGTTTGACGGAACCGGTCACGGAGCAAGCCGCAGCGCCGCATGCGCCGGGCGAAGAACCGCGTTCGTCGGCTCTTGAACAGGCGTCATCGCCTCTTGCCGCGCCGCGTTTGATGGAACACGTCACAGAGCAAAC
>CAZCGG010000020.1:6384-32032 GCA_964498135.1 uncultured Candidatus Moduliflexus sp. | reverse complement strand
CGCAGCGCCGCATGCGCCGGACGGAGAACGGCGTTCGTCAGTTCTTGAGCAGGCGCAATCGCCCCTTGCCGCGCCGCGTTTGATGGAACACGTCACGGAGCAAGCCGCAGCGCCGCATGCGCCGGACGGAGAACGGCGTTCGTCAGTTCTTGAGCAGGCGTCATCGCCCCTTGCCGCGCCGCGTTTGACGGAACACGTCACGGAGCAAACCGCAGCGCCGCATGCGCCGGGCGGAGAACGGGTTTCTTCCGCCATCAAACATGTTGCGTCGCCTGTTTCGGCAATGCTTGTGAGAGAACAAGGAGTGGAACATATTCGAACCCTTGACGAACAGGGCGAAGAGACGCTTTCAGCCGTTTTTGAGCGCGCGCAATCGCCGCGTTCTTTGATGTCGGGCGAGCCGCTTGAAGAGCCGTTGAAGGCTGCCGCGGAAGCCGCCGATGCTGAAACGCCCCTTCAAGTCGCCGATCCGGTTCAAGCGTGGCATTCGTGGGTCAAATCCGCCGGAGCGGTGACATGGGAAGGCTATCAACAGGAAAGAACAGCGACCGTTCATCGCCCGTTTATGCCGCAGGGGGCTGGGACAGACGACGCGCTGTCAGAAACGGCGGAGACGGAGCGTGTTTTTCATCCGATTCAGAGGCGATGGATAAGAAAATCGGCTGCTCCGGCGGAATATGCCCGCCGTCTTTTTTCCTCAAGCAACCCCGAAGGCGAGCGTTCCGCGGAATTTTCACAAAGCGCGGCGGCGTCTTGGGCAGATTTTCGGACGTTTCAGTCGCCCGTTCATGGCTTCGAAAGACCGTCACGCGACGCGCGCGCGGCGTCCGGTTTTTCCCCGGATTTTGCCGAACAAGGCGCGTGGCCGGAATTGCCTGACATGGACATGTTCGACGAAGAACCCCATGTGTCTGAGCAGATCGCGGAGCGCGAGCGAACCGCCCGTATCAAGCGCGAACAGCGCGGAGGCTTATGGAGCGTGTCACATTTTTAATTGAGAAAGACAATCAGCGCATTAGCTGTCTGCTGAATCCGCAAACCGTCGTCATTCGCCGCAGCGCGGGCGTCAAGCGGCGCGCGATTCTCGGTGGCGCGTTGACCGGCCATAATTTGGCGGATTCGCCGCTGTTATTTACCGGAGGCGGCTGCACGTGGGTCGAGCTTGAACTGCTGTTCGACGTGACGTTGCCGGGGTCAACCGTTCAGACAACCGATGTGAAGGAATTGACCGCGCTCTTTTTCAGCCTTGCCGAAAATCGGTTGAATGAGGAGCGGGAGAATCGTTTGCCGCTTGTCCGCCTGTTTTGGGGGAAAACCTGCAATATTCCCGGCGTGGTGACTGACGTGGCTGAACGGCTGGATTATTTCACGAATGACGGCCTGCCGCGCCGATCATGGCTGAAGCTTCGCATGGCGCGCGTCATGGAACGGGCGGAGGACATGCGGCAGTCGCAAGGCGTCGAACACGAGATCAAGAAGACGCTCACCTCCTCCGCCGGATTGAAAAAGTTGGAGCAACGCCGCGCCTCAGCCCGTCAGGATGAGGGAACCGCGATTCAACAGACGTCGGAAACCGTCGTCACCGCCGAACGGCTCGATAATTTAGCGGATCGCGTTTGGGGCGATCCGGGCTTATGGAAGACGATGGCGGCCTATAACGGCATCGAAAATCCACTGGCGGCGGGAGCGCGCGCGCTCAACATGCCGCCGTTGTCGGATTTGACGAAATTGCTATGAACGGCGTCGCCCAATTGCCTCGATTGCAGATCACTGTCGGAGGCGTCGCGCTTGAAGACAACGACCTCCGGTTTTTGTCAAGCGTCACTGTGTCGCAAAAACTCTCTCTGCCCGCACTGTGCGACATGGCATTCACTGACCCTGACCGGCGGTTTGCGGACACGTTCGGCAAGGTATCGGGCGCGGCTTTGCGCGTGGGCATTCACGGCAGCCGCCCGCTTTTTGACGGCATGGTCACCGCCGTCGAATATCATTACGAGCCGCATGGCGGCCTGATTATGCGAATTCGCGGTTATGACGCGCTTTACGGCTTATGTAAAAGTCAGCAGATTGCCATGCACAGCCGGATGACGCTGTCCGAAATCATGGAGAAAATGGTCGCCGAACACGGGCTGAAAGTCGAGGCGAAGACCGCCGGGCCGCGTTGGGAAAAGCTGTTGCAATATCGGCAGACAGACCTCGATTTTTTAGCGCAGATCGGGCAGCGGTGCGGCCTCTATTTTACCCTGCGCGGCACAGTGGCGCATCTCATGACGCTGCAAGGCGTTGGCGAGGCGATTCCGCTTGAATTCGGGAATAATCTTTTCGAGGCGAGCGTTGAATTGAACGACGCTCCGGCCTTAAAATCCGCGTATGTGTGCGGCTGGGATCCATTCGCCGTTGAAGTGCGGGAGGGCTGGGCGTCTGCCCCGCGCAGCGGAACGGAGATCGCGGCGACCATTTCGGGCGCGTTGGCAAGCTGGCCGAAAGAGCGCAAATTGGTGGAAACCGCCGTGCGCACGGCGGAAGAGGCGGAAGCGTTGGCGCAGGCGGAACTCGATCGCTGCCGCGCCGTTGAAAAGCAGATGTCCGGCGTAGCGGACGGCCATCCCGGTTTGACGCCCGGACGCCCGATCCGCGTGACCGGCGTGGCCGCGCCGCTTGAAGGGCAATATGTGCTGACCGAGGTTGAGCATTCGATCACCGCCGCAAGCGGCTTCATCTCGACATTCTCGACGCTGCCGCCGCCGCCGCCGCCGTTGCCGCCCGTAACAGCGGTCACGTTCGGCGTCGTCACGACGATTGACGATCCCGAACAGCGCGGGCGCGTGCAGGCGCGCCTGCCCGCGTGCGCCGATTGCGAAACCGATTGGATGAATGTTTTGCTTCCGGCGGCGGGACAAGACAAAGGATTGGTCATGCTGCCGGATCCGGGCGATCACGTGTTGGTGCTGTTTTCGAATAACGATCCGGCGCGGGGCGTGGTGTTGGGCGGCATCTACGGCAGCGCGACCCAACCGCCCGATTGGGGAATTGAAGAGGGCCGGGCGCGGCGGTATCATCTCGTCACCGCCGGAGGGCAGCAGATCACGCTTGACGACGGCAAGCGCGAAACGCTGGTCGAAAACGCCGAAGGGAGTTTCGTGCGGATGTCGCCTGAAAAAGTGATCGTGCATTCGGAAGCCGATCTTGAACTCGAAGCCCCGGGAAAGAAAGTCGTTATTCGAGGCAGCCGCATTGATTTTCAACGAGGGTAATGCATCGGCCTCCTCTCGCCTCCGCTTCTTTCGAGAGGAGGCAAGGAGAGCGGTGACCGGTTCGATGCCGAAATTATACAACGCATGGCGGTTTGATTTTCCCGGAGAGCAACGAGACGCGGAAGGGATTTCGCTTTCGAAACGCGGCGGAATCGAAATGGTGGATGAGCAGTTGTCCATCCGGCAATCTCTTATGATGATTTTGTCCACGATTCCGGGCGAGCGCGTCATGCGTCCGCGTTATGGCTGCGATCTGTTCAAAATCGTCTTTTCGCCGAATGACGGCACGACCGCCGGATTGGCAATCTATTACGTCCGCACCGCATTGACGATCTGGGAAAAACGAATCGAACTCATTCACGTGGACGCCAACGCGGATTCGCATTTCTCGGATCGCATGAATATCAGCATCGCCTATCGCATCAAAACGCTCAATGTCCATGATGAATTTATGTACACGCTGCTGCTTTCTGGAAAGGAGAATTGAGGATGTTTGCCGCCCCTGATTTGGATGACCGGGGATTTGACGAGCTGATGGAAGAGGCGCGAAGCCTGATCAAACGCCGATGCCCGGACTGGACGGATTTATCGCCGTCCGATCCCGGCATTGTCCTCCTGGAAACGTGCGCCTACTTTACCGAAGTCATGCTCTATCGGCTGAACCGGATTCCTGAAAAAACCTATGTTGAATTTTTGCGCTTTCTGGGAATAGACCAACTGCCGCCCGCCGCCGCAAGCGTGGTCTTGACGTTCAGCCTCGACCAGCCCGCCGCTTCGCCGGTGATCATTCCCGAAGGAACGGTTGTGACGACAGAGGCGTCATTCAACGGCGAGAAGCCGGAATTTATCACACGCAAAGAGGCTGTCATCGCGGCGGGACAGCAGACCGCTTATGCGCTGGCGCATCACTGCCGCCGCGTTGACGGCGAATTTGTCGGCGTCGGGACGGGCAAGCCGGGCTTATATGTCACGCTGAAAACCCCTCCGGCGGTTTTTGATCCAACGGGAGAACTCAACGTCATTGTCGGCGTGGAAACCGATCCCGAAGAATTGGGCGTCGGCGAGCCGGTCATGCAGATCACGGGGGAAAGCGCGGTCTATCGCATCTGGAAAGAGGTGGAGAAATTCTCGGTGTCGTTCACGATTTCCAGCCCGGTCTATACCATTAACCGACGGTCAGGCGTGATTCAATTTCCTTACGCGCTCGGTCAGGCGGAAGATTCTCCAACCGCGAAAGGGATTGTGAAAAAAGGGAAATCGGTGCGGGTATGGTATTATGTCGGCGGCGGTCCGGCGGGCAATCTCCCCAAAAATGCCTTAACTGTCCTGAAAGACGCCAAATTTCCGGCCAATCTGCGCGTGACGAACCCTGTCGCGGCGACCGGCGGCAAAACGACGGAAGCGATGGAAAGCGCGGTGGCGCGGGCCGTCAAAGAAATCGTGACGCGCGGGCGGGCGGTGACGGCCAGCGATTTTGAATTGATCGCGACAATGGACACGGCGGTCGCCCGCGCCAAATCGTTTGCGAAAGCGGCGGTGTGGAAATACGCCGAACCCGGCACGGCCTCCGTGCTGCTTGTTCCCGCAATCAGTCGGGACCGTGGCGGAATGCGCTTGAAGGCGGAGGAGCTCATCGCGTGGGAAACTGATCGGGTGCTGGAGCGCGTCAAAAAGGAACTCGATACGCGCAAGCCGATGGGAACGCAGTGCGATGTCAAATGGGTGCGCTACAAAACGGTCAGCGTCAAGGCCAAAGTCGTGGCGCATCGCGGCATGGATCGGGACATGCTCAAACGGCAGGTCGAAGAGACGCTGTATGCGACGATTTCCCCACTGCCTTCGAACGAGGGGGAAGGCGGCTGGGAATTTGGCAAAACCCTGCATATTTCCCATATTTACAGCCTGATTCTCAAGATCAAGGGCGTCATGCACGTTGAACAAGCCGCGTTGCGGGTGGAGAGCGTTCCCGATAAAGATGTCAGCGCGGTCGCCGCCGATTTTTTTCAAGCGACTATGTGGTTTGCGGCCAGCCAAAATACGCTCTTTCGCTCATTTCACGCCGAAGGCGGGTGGGAAGAAATCAAAGCGCTGCCGGAAGGCGAACAGATCGAATCGATCTGCGTCAGCAAACAGCAGGCGGGGCTGTTGGCGATACGGACGAAGACGCGCGACGGCGCGGCGGCCGGTTCGGCGGTCTATATTTCCCGCGACTGCGGCGAAACATGGAATGCCTCTCATTGCGAGCGCTGGACGTTTGAATTTGAAGTGGAAGGGCTGGCATGGAGCGAACGGCGCGGAATTCCGCTTCTATTCATGGCGACGAGCAAGGGCTTATACGAATTATTGCTGACGCCGAACGCCGCGCCGTCGCCGAGTCCGGTTGACGTGCGGAGCGAGGAAACCGGCTATTACGCCGTGACAACCGCCTTTGACAGCCAAAAGAAACATGAATACGTCATTGCCGCGTCGCAGTTGAAAAAAGGGGTGTATGTTTCAAGTCAAGCCGGAAAATCCGGCACGTTCACCGAAATCGGCTTTCGTGACAAGGATATTCGGACTGTGGCCGCGCAGAACGACGAATTGAGAACATTTTTATGGATCGGGGAAACGGTCATCGGCAGCGAATCGGGCAACGGCGCGTATTGTTTGGAATTGCGCGACGGCGAGGCGGTTGCCGCGAGTTTACAGCATTTCAAACAAGGCTGGGAAGGCGGAAGCTGCAAGGCGATTGATTTTATGGGAAAATGCGTGTTGGCCGCGACGCATCGGGCGGGCGTGGCGTCGCTGGCGCCGCATCTGAAAACGCCGGTTTGGGAACGGGCGAAAATAGATTGCGGCCTGCCGGTCAGGGACACGGATCGCCTGTTTTTTCCGGTGAATTCGCTGTGCGTCAACGTGAAAAAAGACGCGCTGTTAGCTGGAACGCCGGAAGGCGTGTTCAAAAGCGACAACGGCAAAACCTTCGCGCATTGTTCGCAAAAACTGTTCACCGAAAAAGTGCCGCTTGGCGATATGCAGTTGTTTTGTTCCGGCGAGCATGACATTTCGGTGGAGTTGGTTGATTGAGCATGAACGCCTCTTGACAGAGAGAGCATGACGCATGGCTGAAAACCGCGTGACCATTTTTCTCATTGACGCAGGCGAGCATCCTGATCGGGCGCTTGTCGTGCTTTCCAAGCTGAAAGGGCTGCTGCTGCCGCCAGAAGAGGCGATAAAACGCGCCCCGTGTCCGTTCGCCGCGAATGTGCCGAGGGCTGCCGCCGAAAAAGTGTGGCGTTTTTTGCAGCAGGCGGGGGCGACTGTCGCGCTGGCGGACGATGAAGATGTCACGTTGCCCACGCCCGAACCGTCGCCGTCTGCGTCAACCGTCACGCCCCGGAAGCTTGCGTTTGAAAGCGCGCCCCACAACGGCACGCCGTCCGAAAAATCGTTAGAAGAGCGCGTTCTGGCCGCGCAAGGCGTGTTGCGCTCCCTGCTGCCGCAGATCATGCAGCAGACCGTCAAACCGGGATCGGTCAGCGAGACCATTCTGACGGCGATGGCATCGTTCGTCACGCCGTTAGAAGATCGAATGCGGTCATTGGATGTGCTGTACGACGCGGAACGCACGGAGGCGCGGTTTGTCGAGTTTCTTGCGCAATGCGTCAATTTGGGGTGGGCGCATGACGCGGGAATTGAGCAGAGCAATTTGCGGCGCCTGATTGCGAACAGTCGGGAGTTATCGCTGTTTCGAGGCACGGTCGAGGGCTTGCGCCGTTTTCTGGAAATTGCGACGGGCATCGCGGGCTTTGAAATCTACGAAGGCGCGCAACAAGAAACCGCGTCCGGCATCTGTTTTCGTCCGTTTCATTTACGGGTGTTGTATCCGGCGCAGGCCGCCGCCCAAGCGAATATGATTGCGCGAATCGTTGAGCATGAAAAACCGGCATATATGACGTTTGAAGTCGAAGAGAGGCCAACATAAGGGGAGATTGATTTATGAGCAATGCCTACACTATCAGCGCGCCGCAGACAAGTTATCAGATCGCGGCGGGTGAGTCGGCGGTTGTGTCGTTCACCGTGACCGACATGACCGGTAAAAGCATGGCGGTCGTGGTTGAAATCGTCCCGCAGGAACACGCCGAACCATCATGGTTTGCGATTGAAGGCGAAGAAATCCGCGAAATGGCGGCGAGAACAACCGATGAATACCATGTCCGCATCACGATTCCGGCAACGGCGCAAGCGGGGGACTATGCGTTTCGATTTCGCGCCTATGCCTTGACGAATCCCGATGAATATTTTACGCTTGGCCCGGTGATTCAGGCGCATGTGCCATCAGCGGCGCCGGAGCCTGCCCCCGCGCCGACGCCGACGCCCGCGCCGACGCCGCTTCGCGCGCCGACGCCGACGCCGCCTCCCGCGCCGACGCCGCCTCCCGCGCCCGCGCCAACGCCGCCGCCCGCGCCGCCGTTGTCGCGCAAACCGATGGACGCGCTGTTTTGGCTGCTGTGGATTGCGGCGACGCTGCTCGGCTTTGTGCCGCGTTATGCCGTATATCAGTTGTGCGATGGCGTGATCGGCCTCGCGGTTCACTCAGAACTGCTTGCCGCGAGAATCGCCGTCGGCGGCTGGGTCATCATCATGACCGCGTTGCAGTGGGGCGTCATGCGCCTCTACATTCGCTCATCGCTGACGCTGGGGTGGATGGCCGCGAATCTGTTGCTGTTTTATCTTGCGGCGTTTGCCGAATGGTGGAGCGCGCTGGATGTGTTCCTGTTTGTGAATGTTTGCGTGGGGCCGCTGCTGGTGTGGGCATGGAAATTCTTGAAGCAGCCGGAGGCCGCGAAGCAATGAAACTCTTGACTGAAAAGGCGCGCATCTCTTGCGATCATCAGACTGGCAGCGTCGAAATATGCGCGTCGCAAACGTTGGTTTTTATTCAGGATGCGCGGGTATTGGTGGCAACAGATGTTCTGATGCCGAAACCGATTCTCGCATGTCCGAACATCGGCCCCGGTCTCAAGCCCTGCGCATTGACGGTTTCTCCGCACAAAGGGTTGTCCGAGTTGATCTGTATTGATGGACAGGCGGCCTGTTTAGATACATTGGAAGGGGTCACGGACGGCGCGCCTCCGCCGCCACCCGCGCCTGTCTTTCCGCCGGTCCCGCCCGGCTTCAAATATCGCGCGCGGCTGGCCGGGCAGGAGTTCGTCGAGGCGGATGCCTAATTGATTCGAAGCGAACGGCAGCGTTTTTTCACATGTCAAAAAAGTCATTGATGACATTGCGATGACACGCGCGACATGAAAACAGGAGTGTCAAATCTCGATTTGACGGCGAAATGAACATTTCGCGCTCCTGATTTATATCGGAGAAAGAAACCGATGAAATGAGTTTTTCTTGACAATCGCCCAAGTCGGGCGTATATTTCCAATGAAGGGGGAGGGGCATGAAACGATTTGGATGGATGAAAATAGGGCTTGTCAGCTTGATCGCGGCGGCGCCGACAATCGCGGCGGCGGGGCTATCCGCGCCGAACGATTCCTCCGCTATCATCGAACAGCTTGCGCCGCGTGGCGTCGAGAGTGAAGAACCTGCGCTGTTTTTTCATCTGACGTATCTCTATCGGCGAGGCGGAACGTCGAGCGAATTTGAATATTTTTCAGAGGGCAGCATTTTGACCTCTGGCGATCATTTCAAAATCATCTTCACGCCTCTGCAAGATTGTTATGTCTATATTTTCCAAGTAGATAGCGCCAACGCGATCTATCCCATTTTCCCGATGGAGAAATGGGGCGGCGTGAAGATCAATAATCTGAATCCGGTAAAGGCCGACACGACCTATTATCTTCCGGCAAGAGATAAATCGTTTGTGTTGGATGAACACACCGGCAAGGAAAAAATTTACGTGATCGCGTCCAAACATCGTGACGTGGAATTGGAAATGGAGATTGAGCGCGCCGCCGAAATTGTGAGGCAGCGCGTCGAAAAAGAGCACGAACGGCGGAACGCTCTCGAAGTCGAGCGACAGCAGTTTCTCGCGCAGCAACGACAGGAATTTGAGCGACGCTATCAGGACATCGAACGGCAGCGGCAAGAGATTATGCGGCAGCATGACGAGCAGATGGCGGAGCGACAGCGCGTCAACACCTTGTTGGCTCATGCGCTGTATCGCCAAGAAGAGCCGGTGACGCTTCCTGAACCAGCGCTTCCGGAATTTCCGACGCCAATGCCGGAGCCGACGCCCGCGCCGGTCTCGACGCCGGAGCAGGTCATTGCCGCATGGAAGGAAAGCGGAAAAAATTTTTCCGTCATGCAGCAAAAAGTAGAGGGCCTGTGCGAAGAGTGCGTTTTCGTGTTGACATTCACGCATCAGTGAACAAAGAACGTGAGTTTCTCATCTTTTCAGAAAAAGGGGGCAGATCGTATGTGCTGGAAAAAGGGAATATCTCTTTTGCTCGCCGTCGGATGTTTATGGGGAGTCAGCGCGGCAGAAAGTTGGGCGCAAGATGAGGCCGATAAAGAAGAGATTATCAAGATGTTGACGATTGACCAGCCAGAGGAGATGGGCAGAGGCGCGTTGCCGTCTCGTCCAAGCGATAAATCATTATTCGGCGACAAAAAAAAATCAGGGCGAAAGGGCATCAAGGATATTGCAGAGGATACCAATATTGACATCGAGAAAGAATTGGAGAAGGCCAAAAAGGTCAGCGAACACATTCTCTTTGATTATAATTCCGACATGATTCAAGCCAAGTCGAAAAAACGGCTCGACATGTACGCCGATATTTTCGCCAATGCGCTACAAGACGCGTTTATCGTCATCGCGGGGCATACGGATACCAAAGGATCAGCGGAGTATAATCTTGAGCTGTCCAAACGCAGAGCGAAGGCCGTGATGGAGTATCTGATCAACGAACATCAGCTTGATTCAGATCGCTTCAAGGTGAAAGGATATGGAGAAGAAAAACCGATTCAGGATGCGAGTGATGAGGAAAACCGCCGAGTAGAGTTTCTCAATGTGCCTGAAGGCGTCTTCGTTCGGCTCAAGGACGAGAGAGAATGATTGCGCGCGGCTGAGATTATGATGGTTTGCCGGGCGCAAGCATCCAGTCGAATTCCCAGAGCCGCACCGTCCGATCCCGGCTGCCGGACACCAAACATTGCCCGTCGGCGGTCAGCGCAATCGCCTCGATTTTATCCGTATGACGCTCGAAGACGCGCAAACATTCCCCAGTCGCGGCCTGCCAGACGCGAATCGTGTGATCCCAGCCGCTTGAGATGACGAACCGCCAGTCAGGGGTCAGCGCCACCGACGTCACGTAGCCGTCATGCCCGGTCATGACGCGCACGCACGTTTTCCGCGCCAAACTCCATATCCGCACCGTGCCGTCGCGCCCGCCGGACACCGCCAACCGGCCATCCTGCGACAGCGCAACGCAGGACACGTATTGCGCGTGTCCCGTCAAGACGCACAAGCATTTGCCGGTTGTCAGCGACCAAAACCGCAGCGAGCGATCCCAACTGCCGGAAAGCGCGTATTGCCCGTCGGCGGAAATGGCGATGGCGACGACTTCGCCCGTATGACCGGTGAAGACGCGCAGGCATTTCGCCGTCGAAAGCTCCGCTGCCCGGTATGCGTCTTCAAGCGGGACGACTAAGCCGTCAAACTCCCGCAATTGCGCCTCGGAAAGCAAATTCCAGAGCCGCAGCGTCGCATCCGCGCTGCCGGAGAGCGCAAAGCGGCCATCCTGCGTCATCGCGACCGCCCGCACGTCATCCTCATGCTCTTGGAAGACTTTCAGGCATTCGCCCGTCGCTAACGCCCACAGCCGCACCGTGCGATCCCAACTGCCCGACACCGCGAAATTTCGGTCGGATGAGACCGCCACGCAGGAAACGCTGCCGCGATGCCCTTTCAAGACGCGCAGACATGTGCCGGTCGTGAGCGTCCAGAGGCGCGCCGTGCGATCCCTGCTGCCGGACACCGCAAAACGCCCGTCCGGCGTGACGGCGACGGACGTGACGAAATCGGCATGCCCCTCTAACGTGCGAATCAAACGGCCTTCGCGCAACGTTTTGCGTTGCAACAGCGTTGTTAAACGGGCGTTCAGGCTGACGGCGGACGCGTCGCGCTCATAGCCCGGCACGGTTCTAGCGAATGTCAAAAAGGTGTACGCTGTCGCAAATTTCTTCGCTTGCATGGCGGCTTCGGCGCGCGCGAGGTATTTCAGAAAGCGTTCTTTGAACTGCTGCAATTCCTCATGTTCATGCTGGCGGCAAACTTGCAGCGCGGCGGGGTAAATCGGCGCATCTGCGTCAACCACCCAGAGCCGGAGCGTTCGGTCTTTGCTGACGGAGAGCGCGAAACTCGCCGAAGCGGTCAGCGCGACCGCCAGCACGCTGTCCGCGTGGCCGGAAAACATCCGCAGACATTCCCCCGTCGCGGCGTTCCAGAGGCGCAGCGTTTTGTCCGCGCTGCCCGAAAGCAGATAGCGGGCGTCCGGCGTGATTGCCACCGCCGTCACCGCGCCCTCATGCCCGGCGAACACGCGCAGGCACGCGCCGGCGCTCACGTCCCAGAGGCGCAGCGTTTTGTCCGCGCTGCCCGAAACGGCGCGACTGCCGTCCGGCGTGACGGCGACGGCGATCACGTTTTCCTGATGCCCCTGCAAAATCAACCGTTCCTGCGCCGTCCGCATCTCCCAAACGCGCGCGGTGCTGTCATGCCAATTTGACACGGCAAGCTCTTCTTGCGCCGTCACGACGACGCTGCTCATCCAGTTGCGATGCGTTCGGAACGCGAGGAATCCTCCCGCCCCTTTAAAGATCCCCAAACGCGTTCCGGCGCGGAGATCGAGCAGATGAAGCGTTTCTTTCGCCGCCGGAAGAATCGCGAAACGCCCGTCAAGCGAAATTGGCAGCGCGGCGGAATCGGCGGGTTCTTCGGCCTGCTTCGCCCGAAAGCGCGTGGTTCGCGGCAGCGCTGCCACAAATTCATCCACGCCGGAAAAGGGTGAAAGATGGACGGCAATGTCGGCATGCTCCATGTCGGGAAAACGAGTGGTCACGATGCGCGGATCGCCGGTCTGCGGCGTCAGCGTTCGGAGATATGCGCCGGAGGCGACATCTTGCAGGCGAAGTTCCTCGCTATTGCCGACTAACATGACTGTTCCGTCCGGCGCGGGCGTCGCGGTTTCCAGCGAGAAGGTAAATTCCGTCAACACGCGGACACATTCGCCGGAGGCCGGATTCCAGACGCGCGCGGTGCGGTCGCGGCTCGCTGAAATCAACGCTTGCCCGCCTTGCGCGAACGCCAAGGACGTGACGGCGGCGGCGTGGCCTTTTAATTGGCGGCATATCGCGCCCGTCGCAAGCTTCCAGAGGCAAATCACGCCGTCGCGTGCGGCCGCGGCGACGGTCTGCCCGTCCGGCGAAATCGCCAATGCCGTCACTGTTCCGGCGGGTTCGCGGAAAACATGCTGGCATTTGCCGGACGGCCACGCCCACACGCGCACCGTCGCGTCCAAACTGCCGGAGACGATCCACCGAAAATCTGGGCTGACCGCCAGCGCGGTAATCGGTTCGAGATGCCCGCGCAGGCGCTTAAGCGGCTTGCCGCTGACCAATTCCCACACGCGCACCGACCGCCCGGCGCACGACAGCAGGCATTTCGCGTCCGGCGTCACGGCGACGCAGCCGACCGATTCACGATGCCCGCCGAACACGTGCAGGCACGCGCCGCGCCGCATGTCCCACGCCCGAATCGAGGCGTCCGCGCTTGCGGAAAACAGCACGAGTTTTTCCGGCAGCATCGCCAGCGCGTTGACGCCGCCTTCATGCCCAAAAAACGTCCGCAAACATGCGCCGGTTTCCATATCCCAGAGCCGCAAAAGCGGCTGATCGCTTCCGGCGGAAACGGCGTGTTTCCCGTCCGGCAGCATCAGCACGGAAGTCGCGCTATTCGCCGCCCCTTTGCACATCCATTGCTCCTGCTCCGCATTCCAGACGAACGCCCAGCGCTGCTTGCCGCTCAGCAAATCCCAGACTGTCACGCCCTGCCCTCCGCCAATCAGCGCATAGTGCGCGTCCGGCGTCAGCAAGGCGGTTTTCGCGTCGCTTTTTTCGCCGGGAAAGACGCGCAGGCAGCGCGGATACGGAAACAGCACGCGGTCATCGTCAAGCCTCGTGCGCTGGCGGGCAAGCGGCAAACGCCGCCGCAGCGCGGGGTCTTCGGGCGCAAGGGCGAGCGCGCGTTGATAGGCCGTTTCGGCGTCGGCGAATTTTTCCTGCGCCATCAGCATGTCGCCGAGACTCCGCCACACCGCGCTATGCGGAATGACCGCCCCGCTCTGAATCGCTTCGCCGAGTTCGCGCTCTGCGTCTTGCGCCGCCGCGATTTCAGCGTAAATCGCGGCCAAATACAGCCCGGCGCGCGGGCTGCCCTGCTTCGCCTCTTTCAGCCGCGACACGATTTCTTTCGTCGAAATGCGCCGGTCGCGCCAGTCGAGCAGGCTTTTGTTGTAGAGCGATTCGGGATGATGCGGATCGAGCTTCAACGCGGCGGTCAAGGCGTCGAGGGCGTCCTGCGTTTTGCCGAGGTCTATGAGCGAGACCGCGCGATTATTCAGGGCGTTCGAGCGGAGTTCGGCGGCTTGCGGCACGGGGCGGGGATACGGCGCGCCAGTCACTTCGGCATAAATGTCGGCGCAGCGCTGCCGGAGGTCGAGCATGGACGCCGGGCGTTTTTCGGGGTCTTTTTGCAGGCAATCACGCATCACGGCGGCGAGGCGTTCTGGGATGTCGGCGGCGAGGTTGCGCGGCTCCGGCGGCTGCATGAACAAATGGCGGCCAATCAAGACGCGGGGCGGCTCGCGGTGGCGGCCATCATCGAACGGGCGGCGTCCGCAGCAGAGTTCAAACAGAATGACGCCCAGCGCGTACACGTCCGCCCGCGCGTCAACATCCTTGGCTTTGCCCCATTGTTCGGGCGCGCTGTATTCCGGCGTCCCCAAATCCGCGCCGGTGATGGTCATAGTCTGACTTGCGCCGCCGACGCGCAGATGCACGCTTTGATCGGCGAGTTCGGTCTCTTTTTGATGCTTGACGATGCCGAAATCGGTCAGATGCAGCACGCCGTCGCGGGTGAGCAGCATGTTGCCCGGCTTCACGTCTCGATGCGCCGCGACGCCGCAATGATGGGCATAATCCAGCCCGTCGCACGCCTGCATGACCAGATCAAGAATTTTCTCCCAATCGTTGCGGCGGATGTGGCCGCGCTTCATCCAATCCTTCAAGCTGCCGCCGTTGATGTAATCCATGAACACGCAGGGGATTCCGCCGATTTCACGGACATACCAGCATTGAACAATGTTGGGGTGCAAGCCCAAATTGACCCACACCTGCGCCTCCAGCATGAAACGCGCTTTGAGCGTGTCGCTTGCTTCCCAGTACGAAAGCGGCATTTTGACGGCCAAATCCACGTCCCATTCTCGATGCCAGACGTGAAAAACAATCCCCATGCCGCCGCGCCCGATGACGCCCTTGATCTCGTATTTTCCATCAATGACCGCGCCGATTTTCCAATGAAATTGCTCCTGCAAGGCGTCCACTTCTTTGCGGAACGAGGGCAATTCGGACGCCATGTCTTGTTCCGGCGCATCATTGCCTTCAATGAGAGGCACCTCGTCTGAGACGCTGATGTCCATCGGGGCAGAAGTTGTCGCGTCATCCAACGGGGCGGGCGGCGGCGGTTCGGCGGTTTCGTCCTCGAAGAGCGGCGGCGGCGCATCGGGAGAAAAATACCATTTCCCGGTCAACGTCGGATCAAATTCCTCCTCGTCGGAGTGGGCAAAGAAAGCAAGCCGCTCGCTGCTTTCTTGATGACGCTGTTCTTCGGGCGTCCCGGCGGGCGCATTTTTTTCGCTCATATTCTCCATGCTGGCGGCTCTTTTTGAGCGCGGAACACCCAACGCGGGGCTGGCTCGTTTGTTGAAGACGGAAGCATGCCTGATGACAACTCTGACGCGCAACTCGCGCGGTTGGTAAAATGCCATGCGTTTTGGAGAACGAATTTCAGCCGCAGATCGGCGCAGATGCTTGCGTGGCGCAAAAACTCCGTTTCTCGAAGAAACGGAGTTTTCTTAAGGAGCAGATTCCCTGTCAAATCCCCATATTCGAGAGAATATGGCACAGCGAATTCACCGTTTCCGCCAATTTCGGATGCGAATTCTCGAAATCGCTGACGGATGAGCGCAGCCCTTCGAGCGACAGGGCTAATAAGCGCGGATTCTTTTCTTGACGCGTCGCTTCGTGCGCGGATAATTCCGTGAAGCGGGTGATGCTTTCCGCCTGTTCGCCTTGCGTTTCCGAGAGGGCGGATACCTCATTTTTCAAGCTCGCCAACAGCGCGCTCAACTCTTTGCGCTGCTCTTCGGAAATCGTTCCCACCTGCGCCAATTTCTCTTCAATTTTCGCAATCGTTGCGTTGATCATAGTGCAATCTCCCATGTTTGAAGGGGTTCATGCCAACCTGCGCTCTTTCTCTTCCTCCTCGACAAGAATATCATACAACTCTTCCGTCACAGAATCAAGGGCGTCATGCGTCAATACCAATTTTTTAAGCAGTGCGCGCGAGCGCAAGACATGAATCGCGCGGTCGGCTGAGCCTTTGCCGAACAGTTTGTCAAATTCATCCACCGCCTCTTCATAATGGTATTTGGCTAAAATCAATTCGCCGCGCACCCGCTCCAATTCTTCTAAATGTTTCCGCAAATCATTTTTTTCAAGCATGGCATCATCCTCCAGAATGAAAGATTTTTCCCCCTCCCCCGATTTCACGGGAGCGTCAGAAGCGGGGGCATTTGGTCGTCTGTCGGCGGTTTCGCGTCAAAGGCGAGCGGCACGGTAAAATAAAAAATCGTCCCTTTGCCTTCCTCGCTTTCTACCCAAATTTCCCCGCCATGATCCGTAATGATTTTTTTGGCAATGGACATGCCTAAGCCCGTGCCACGCTTTTTGCCATACGTCGTGAACGGCTCGAAGATATGCTCTTTGACATGCTCCGGGATGCCGGCGCCGCTGTCGGCAAGCCGAAATTCGACATGCGTGCCGTTGCGCAGGTAGGTATTAATCGAAAAACGCCCGTGCTGCTGCAACGCGTCTCTGGCGTTATTGGCGATATTGTAAAATACGCGCTTTAATTTTTCTTTATCCGCGTAGATTTTCTTTTTGCAATGGAGTTTCGTAATCAATTGCGTTCCTTGCGCATTGAACGTCTGCCGCAATACGATCATGACCTCCGCGACTAAGGTTTGCACGTCGCACGGCTGCAAATGCAATTTCATTTTGTCGCCGCGCGAGAATTCTAAAATTTCCTCAACCATCTGCACCATTTGCTCGACTTCCGAGGCGATAATGCGCGAATATTCTTTTTCTTCCTGCTGCGAACAATCATTGCGCTGCAACAGTTCGGCAAATCCTAAAATCGTGGTCATCGGCCCTTTTAAATCATGAATAATCTCTCCGGCCATGTTGCCAATCGTTGAAAGGCGTTCCATTCGCAGTTTTTCTTCGGTAAGGCGGATATTTTCAAGCCCGGCGAGCAACTGCTGCGCCAAAATTTTCACGGCCATGATGTCTTCCCGAAAAAACGGCAGCCCGGACGTTTTATCCGCGAGGTAAATGACGCCGAAAAAGCTGCTGTTCCGCCAAAGCGGGACGCAGACGATATGATTGGCGCGATACCAGTCCGGGATGTCGAATTGCTGCAAATAGGTATTATCATACGCATTACTGAACACAATCGGCTCTTTGCGCTTCATGAAGAGCTTTTTCAGCAATTCTTCCAGGCGTTCTTTCGGATAGACCGGTTCGCCGCTTTCTTCTTCATCGAACGAACTGGACAGAAACAGGGTGATGAGCGGCGATTTGCCGTCCGTGACGGCAATCGCAACTTTCCACGCGGATGTCACCTCCTGAATGTAGCAAATCGCTTTTTGTAGCAGTTGGCGCAGATCGAAAATCGGGCCGAATTTCAGGCCGACTTCCTGCAATTCATCAATATGGTTGGAGATGCGATAAATTTTCAGCAGCAATTCGGCGGAGAGAATCAATTGCTCGCGTTTCCACGGCTTTTCGACAATGGCGTGGACGGTTGCGCGGGAAAGCAGATACTCGGACGGCGGCTGTTCGTCGCTGCCAATCAGCAGCAATTTCATAATTTCAGGATTGGATTTCTGGATGGTGTCGAGAAAATCAGTGCCGTAAATGCCGGGCATGACGTAATCGCAGACAATCAATTCAATCCGTTTGCGCGCCGCTTGCAGCATGTCGAGAATCAGCGAGGCTTCTTCCGCGCTTTCCGCTTTATAGACGATATGAGAGCGGCTGAATTCTTCTTGCAACGCATTTGACAGGGAATTGAGTTCTGTCAGGTTATCGTTGACGCAAAGAATATACCCCCGGTCCATAGACGCGATCTGCCCCCCTCTTCAAATGAAAACGGCGTGGTTCAATGGTTCATGCAATCGTTTGGCAGAAGCATAGTCGGTTGAACGAGGTTTGTCAAGGTTTTTTCGGGCTTCGCATGAAAAGCGAAGACTGTCGTGGGAAAATAAAAAAACACGCCGCGAACTCTGCTGAAAGAGTTCGCGGCGTGTTGTCAAACGAATGCCATGCGGCGAAATTACTTCCGATTGACCACTTTTCCGGTTTCCGTATCGAAGAGGTGCATTTTCGTCATGTCAAAATAGACTTGCACTTCTTGATTCAATTGAGATTTTGAATGCGGTTCAACACGCGCAACGAAATTATGATCGCCTTTGGAGAGTTCCAGAATGATTTCTGCTCCAAGCGGCTCGATCACTTCCACGACAGCCTGCGCGCTTTCCCATTTGCCACGGCGGCCTTCGGGCGACGTATCGCTGATGTCTTCCGGGCGCACACCAAATGTGACGTCACGATTGACATACCGATCATACGCGGAAGCATATTCGGCAGGCACTTTCAGACGGAATCCACCAATATCAACGGCCAACGCGCCGTCAGCTTTCACGAGTTTTGAGCGGAAGAAGTTCATTGGCGGGCTTCCGATAAATCCGGCGACGAATTCATTCTGCGGGAAATCGTACACTTCCAGCGGCGCGCCAACCTGTTGGATATAGCCATCTTTCATGATCACGATGCGATCCCCCATCGTCATGGCTTCAACCTGATCATGCGTGACGTAAATCATGGTGGTTTCGAGTTGATGCTGCAATTTCGACAACTCACCGCGCATGGTCACGCGCAACTTCGCATCAAGGTTACTCAACGGCTCGTCAAACAAGAAGACTTCTGGATCGCGCACGATGGCGCGCCCGACGGCGACACGCTGCCGCTGCCCGCCGGAGAGTTGTTTCGGTTTGCGCTCCAGCAATTGGGCGATGCCGAGAATGTCTGCCGCGCGTCGCACCCGTTGATCAATTTCATCTTTGGGGAACTTGCGGAGTTTAAGACCAAAAGCCATGTTGGTGTACACGTCCATGTGAGGATACAGCGCGTAATTCTGGAACACCATTGCGATGTTCCGATCTTTTGGAGCAACGTCATTCACCACGCGATCTCCAATGCTAATCGTTCCAGAGGAAACTTCTTCCAATCCGGCGACCATCCGCAGTGTCGTGGACTTGCCGCAGCCGGAAGGACCGACTAACACGATGAATTCCTTATCTTTAATTTCAAGATTAATGGCATTCACCGCTTGAAACCCGTTTGAATAACGTTTTACCAGATCTTTTATGGATACTCCTGCCATGAAAGAACCTCCCGTATAGATTAGGTAAACATGTTGAATAATAACAAGCAATAACGTTGCTGATTGAATGAGGCGGCATGCTTCAGAGGTGAAGGCGACATCAACCAGATGAAAAAACGAACGTGAACGCCGACAAGAACTGCTCTGAGAATGCTCCCCCCACACTCGTCTTATTTTTCAAAGACGAGCATAATACCTATAACCATGCTCAATCAGATTTTATACATCTGCGCGCCTATGAACACAGCGTCCGCAAGACCTCTCATCGAGGATGGCTATATGCAATCTCGCTAGATTGAACTTTGTAAAATCATAAAAATTTTGTCAATAGTTTTTTTCACTTCCAGAAGAAAAGTCGAAAAATCTTGCGGCGCAGGAAAGACATGCTCGCGCTGGGCTGAGAATGTCTTTCCTGATGGACGGGGAGAACTCTTTCAAAAAATGACTTTTGAAAGAGGCTTCTTGAAATCGAAAAAAATTGAGCTTTCTCAAAGAAACGCCCGCCGGATTTTACAAATCCGGCGGGCGCACAAAGCGCAATGAAACCGCGCTATTTCTTTTCTTCTTCCTGTTCCTGCCCTTTTTCGAGTTTGAACACGGCGGTCGCCAATGGCGGCAGCATCAAGTTCAAGGAATACGGCTGCCCTTGCCAGGCAAGATCTTCCGCCGTCAGGCCATTCGCATTGCCCACGCCGCTGCCGCCGTATTTCAAGGAGTCGCTATTGATCAATTCGCGGTAAAATCCCTTCATCGGCGCGCCGATCCGGTAGCCTTGACGCGGCACGGGGGTAAAATTGCAAATGAAAATCAGCGTATCCTGCTCTTTGCCGATATTTTTCCGCATGAACGACACGACGCTGTTGTCGGAATCATGGAAATCAATCCATTCAAAGCTCTGATAGCTCAGATCGTTGACAAACAGGGCAGGTTCGTTTGTGTACAGGTGGTTCAAATCTTTCACGTATTCTTGCAATTGGCGATGCATGTCATAATCCAGCAAGTTCCAATCCAAGCTTTTCGAGAAATCCCATTCGATCCACTGCCCGAATTCGCCGCCCATGAACAGCAGTTTTCGTCCAGGATGTCCATACATGAAGCCGTACAGCGTCCGCAAATTGGCGAATTTCTGCCACATGTCGCCGGGCATCTTATCGAGCAGCGAGCGTTTGCCATGCACGACTTCATCATGCGACAAGACAAGCATGAAACTTTCGTGGAACGCATACAGCAGGGCAAACGTGATCATGTTATGGTGATAGCGCCGATGAATCGGGTCTTTCGACATATAGACGAGCATGTCGTTCATCCAGCCCATGTTCCATTTGAACATGAAGCCCAAGCCGCCGAGATGCACGGGGTGCGACACGCCCGGCCATGACGTGGATTCTTCGGCAATGGTCATGACGCCGGGGAACAACTCATACACTTTGGTGTTGAGTTCTTTGATGAATTCAATCGCTTCGATATTTTCGCGCCCGCCGAACCGGTTGGGAATCCATTCGCCTTGTTTGCGGGAATAATCGAGGTACAGCATGGACGCCACCGCATCCACGCGAATGCCGTCAATATGGTATTTTTCAAACCAGAACAGCGCATTGGCGGTCAGGAAATTCCGCACTTCATTGCGCCCGTAATTGAAAATCAGCGTGCCCCAATCTTTATGCTCCCCTTGCCGCGGGTCTGCGTGTTCATACACGAATGTGCCGTCAAAATAGGCCAAGCCGTGCGCGTCGCGCGGGAAATGCGCTGGCACCCAGTCCACAATGATGCCGATGCCCGCTTTATGGCAAGCGTTGACAAAATACATGAAATCGTCCGGCTTCCCGAAGCGGCTGGTCGGCGCGTAAAATCCGGTGACTTGATAGCCCCAAGAGCCATCAAACGGATGCTCGGCAACCGGCAGGAATTCGATATGCGTAAAGCCCAGTTGCTTGACGTAGGGAATGAGTTTCGCGGCTAATTCGCGGTACGAGAGAAAACGGTTGTTGTCTTCCGGCACGCGCATCCACGAGCCGAGATGCACTTCATAGACCGACACGGGCTGCTGCTGCTGATTTTGGCGCGCGCGCTGCTTGAGCCAGCCCTGATCTTCCCACGCAAACCCTTCAAGGTTCGTGACAATGCTGGACGTTTCCGGGCGAAGCTGGAACGAAAAGCCGAGCGGATCGGTTTTGAGATAGAGATGATCGAGTCGGGTTTTGATTTCGAATTTATACAATTCCCCTTCTTTCATGCCGGGAATGAACAATTCCCAAATGCCGGACGAGCCGCGCAGCCGCATCAAATGTTTCCGGCCATCCCAGTTATTGAAATCGCCGACCACGCTGACCCGTTTCGCGTTTGGCGCCCACACAGCGAACAAGGCGCCCGCCACGCCGTCTATCGTCATCAAGTGACAGCCGAGTTTATCATAGATGCGATAATGCTTTCCTTCGCCGTAGAGATATAAGTCATCTTCGCTCAAGATCGGCAAAAACGAATAGACATCATGGAATCGTCGCCGTTCCCCGTCCTCGCTCACTAATTCCAATTGATAGCGGAAAAATTCCTGTCGTTCAGGGAAAACGGCTTCGAAAAATCCAGTATTCGGAATGCGCGCCATCGGGTGGAGCTTATTCTCCGCCATGACATACACAAAGGCTTCCCGCGCATCCGTAAAATGCGCGCGCACGACAATTGCGCGTTCGCCATTATATTCGATATCGTGCATGCCGAGAACGCTAAAGGGATCTTGATGGTCTGACTTCGCAATTGCTTCGACTTCGTGCGGCTTGACTGTCCATTTCATAGCGATACCTCCTCCATGCTGTCCATTAAAACACCGGAATAAGAGTCACTTCGAAGAACTTCGGCCAATGTTTTCCTGTGAGATACAATGTGCGCGCTGCGGTGTTGCGCGCAATCCCATTCAGGACGCTTTCTTCCCCCAACGGGGGCAACATCTGATACAGTGGGCGGGCGTCAATGACGCCGATGACTTGCCCGTCAGAGGGCGAAATCTGGACGATAAAATCTTCATGCCAGACATTCGCGTAAATCACGCCGTCAATATACTCTAACTCGTTCAAATACGTGAGCGGCGCTCCGCGAAACGTCACGCGAATCGTGCGCTGCGTGAGAAAGGTCTGCGGATCGCGGAAATACAGGGTCTCCGTGCCGTCGCTCATGATCAACGAGCGCTCATCGGCGGTCAAGCCCCAGCCTTCCGTGTCATAGGAAAATCGGCCGAGCGGCGTGAAATCGGCGGCATGGTAAATCAGCGCATGCCGATCCTGCCACGTCAATTGAATCAGGCGATCTTCCCACAGCGCCAACCCTTCGGCGAACACGCCCGGCACAGGCAGAGATGCCAGCACGGTCCCGGTGGCCGCGTCAATTTTTTGCAGCGTTGAGCGGTGGAGCAGTCCCGTGCTTTCATACAGCATGCCCTGATGATACAGCAGGCCCTGCGTGAAACTATTCGGGTCATGCGGCAACGTGTTGAGAATTTGCACCGTATATCGCGTCACCGTCGAAGATTCCGCCGCCAAACTCTCCGCGCATCGCCCCAACGCGGCGCCGAAGATGGCGAGCCACAGCGCGGCGAAATATGCGCGGCGCGTTCCGGCCTGCCGCCGCAGAAGATGTTCTTGCTGAAAAGACGCGCGATTCACGTTTCTCATCCATTCTCCCGCGCTATCATGTCATTTTGAAGCCTACATTGGGTTACAGCCCTTTTAGAAATGCATCACCTGCAAGTCAAGGATTATTCGTAGGAGTCCGCGATAAAAACGAAGTTTTTTCACAAAAACTTCGTTTTTGCGCGCGCGTAATAAAAATTTCATGGAGAAGGAAAAAGCGATTTTCTCGCATGAAGACATGGAAAGAGCGCGTTGAAGAAACGAAGTTTCTCGGCGTAAAAAAACGATGACGGCTTGAGGCTGAGATATTATCTCGATACCGCATCCATCACGGCTTTGGCAATGTCTTCGAGCGGCAGCACTTTATCCACGCCGCCCCGTTTAATCGCCTCATTCGGCATGCCGAACACGACGGACGAGGCTTCGTCTTGCGCGATATTCATGGACGCGCCGGCTTCTTTCATCTCTAACATGCCGCGCGCGCCGTCATCGCCCATGCCGGTCATAATCACGCCGACCGCGTTCAATCCGGCGTACCGGGCGGCGGAGCGAAACAACACGTCCACCGACGGACGATGGCGGCACACCAGCGGGCCGTCCGTCACTTCGACATAATATTTCGTGCCGCTGCGCCGAATCAGCGTGTGCTTGTTGCCGGGCGCGATCAGAGCGCGACTGGGAATCACGGAATCGTTATTTTCTGCCTCCTTGACCGTAATTTTGCACAATCCATCCAGCCGCTTGGCAAACGCTTTGGTGAAATGTTCGGGCATGTGCTGCACGATGACAATGCCGGGCGCGTTCCAAGGCATCGCTTCCAGAAAAATCCGCAAGGCTTCCGTGCCGCCGGTGGATGCGCCGACGACGACGATTTTTTCCGTCGTTTGAATCACCGTGTTGCGCGTCGGTTTCGCCAAGACCGCATCGGCCGTCAATTTCGGCTCGACTTCGCGGATTTTGACAATTTTGCGCGCGCGGGACACCGCGGCAGCCTTAATAATATCGCAAATCCGCACGCTGTATTCTTCCAGAAATTCCTTCGTGCGCTCGCGCGGTTTTTGGATAATATCCACCGCGCCGTATTCCATCGCTTTCAGCGAGACTTCCGAGCCTTCCTCGCTCAGCGCCGAACAAATGACGACCGGAATCGGGCGTTCGCTCATGATTTTCTGGAGAAACGTCAACCCATCCATTCGGGGCATCTCGATGTCCAGCATCACCACATCGGGCATCTCTTTTTCCATCTTTTTTGCCGCGATAATGGGGTCAGGCGCGGTCGCAAGCACCTCGATTTCCGGATCCGAAGACAGCACGGTCTTCAAGGTTTGGCGCATTAATGCGGAATCATCGACAATAAGGACTTTCACAGGTTCTTTCTTCATAATCGGCGCTGAAACGTTGGAGAGGAGCAGCGCGCGTTGTTATGCTCCCCAGCCAGATTCCATCCCTGATTTGATGCGTTTCAAGAGCACTTCCCCCGTTTGAGTATAAAATAAAATTTTCCGGCCGGTATGCCCGCCGACATCGGACACCGCTAATTCAAGACGATTGGATTTAATCGCTTGCAGCACGGCGTCAATATTCGAGCGTCCGACCGGCTGAAAATTCGGATTGCCTGTGCGAATCGTCAGCATGTCCGCGCCGCCGAATAACTTGACTTCAAGATCTTTGATTTCCGAGCCGAATTCCTGCAACCGGTTCAACATCAACGGAATCACGGAGTTGACATATTTATACAATGGATTGCCTTGAAAGGCCGCGTTATTGTCAACCGACTCATTGCTCTGCGGCAGCAGCGCATGGCACATCGCCGCCACGCCGAGCCGCTTGTCAAACATCGTTACCGCCACGCACGATCCCAACACGGTGCGGATAATCGCCGGTTGATCGCTCACGTAGAGTTCCGCCGGTTTCAGCGTGATAATCGGCAGATTCTGCGGCAAATTTGCCGCCGAAGCGTCCTTTTGATAGACCGTATGCGCCACCGCTTTCAATGGAACGGCAAGGCCATTCAGGGTTTCGGAATGCCCGGTAAATAAGAAGCCGCCCGGATTGAGATGCTGATAGAGGCGGTTGATAACTTGCTCTTGCGTTTCTCGGTTAAAATAGATGATCACATTACGGCAGAAAATCACGTCCATGCTTTCTCGGAAACCAAACTCGCCTTTGACGAGATTCACTTGCCGGAATTTTACATACGCGCGAATTTCGGGGGCAATGCGCACCAAGCCCTTGTCTTTTTCTTTGCTTTTCAGCAAATATTTTCGGCGCAATTCATCCGGCACGGGTTCGGCGGCTTCTTCCTCGTAAATGCCTAATTTGGCTTTATCCAGCACGCGCGACGAAATATCTGTGGCGAGAATCAAAAACTGAAAATTGGGGCGTTCTTCGGCAAAATGATGCAACGTCATCGCCAAGCTGTACGGCTCTCCGCTCGAACACCCAGCGCACCAAAACATGTACTGCCTTTCGCTGCCGTATCGTTTCAGCATGTCGGGCAAGACATGCTCGGTCAAATAATCGAAGTGGTTGGATTCGCGGAAGAAATCCGTTTTATTCGTCGTCACCACGTCAATCATGTGTTGCAGTTCGAGTTCGCGGCCTTCGACGCTGAACACGTAATCATAATAATCTTCGAACGAGTCAATGCCTAATTTCCAGAGCCGCTTTTGAAGCCGCGCCTGAAGCATTGTCTTTTTGGCAATCGGCATTTTAATCCCTAATTCTTCTTCGATAAATTCGCTGAAGTGGGTAAATGCCTCATCCGTCATCCCATCAACCGGCGTTCGCCTGATGTTTTCTTCATGAATTTCCATCTGCATCGCCACCATGCCCTCCGCAAAATTTAGGGCTGTTAAATGCTGTTTGCGACTCTCTTCTCCCGGCGATTATGAACATGCGGCCTCGCTGTCAGACGCCTTGAAGGTCTCTGACAGATTTTCTTGCCCACTCAGCGTCGCTTGCTGCGCGCTTTCAAGACCACCGCTTCCAGCGAT
>CAZCGG010000020.1:4235-6284 GCA_964498135.1 uncultured Candidatus Moduliflexus sp. | reverse complement strand
CTTGCCCACTCAGCGTCGCTTGCTGCGCGCTTTCAAGACCACCGCTTCCAGCGATTTCAAAACCTCTTCGCGGTCAAGCTTAATCTGATATTCATCAATGCCAACCTCGAAGCCGCGCTTGCGGTCTTCCTCGCCGCTGAGCGATGTCAGCGCCATCACCGGAAGATGCCGCCATTCCGGCGTGGTTTTGATAATTTTCGTCAATTCAAATCCATTGCAATACGGCATGTCCAAATCCGTGACGACGACATCCACGTGATGGCCGGAAAGTTTGGCTTGCGCGTCTTTGCCGTTATTCGCCGTCATGACGTGATACCCGGCCGCCTCTAAATAGGATTTCTCGATGTTCTGGAAAAACATCGAATCTTCAACAAGCAGCACGCGGGTATTGTGCCGCTCGTCTTCGCTGAATTTGCTGATGAAGAACTTTTTATACCACGACGGATACGCGAGTTCGATCAAGCCGTGAATATCGAGAATCAGCACCGAATGCCCCTCAACAATCGTCGAGCCGAGAATGCCTTTCTGCTTGAACGTTTCCGTGTCAATTTCTGTGCTGATTTCGACGGTGTTCGTGATTTCGGACACGACCAGCCCGATCTGTCGCTCCACCGCAAACACAATCAACGAGAGCAATTCCTGCGGCGGCGCTTCCGGGATGTTGAAGTAATGTTCCAGCCGCATCAACGGCAAAATCTCATGGCGATACTGCATGACCTCGCGCCCGCCGGAAAATTCGATCTGCGTGGCGGAAAACTCCTCCAAACGCACCACGAACGCCAGCGGCACGCCGTAGTATTCGCTTTTGCCCGCGCGGAACAGCACAATCGTCTGCCGGTGATCTTGGCTGCTGTATTCGTCAACGGCCTGCGCCTGCGTTTCGGAAGGCTCTTCGGCTTTTTTCAGGTCATCGGGGGAAATCTGCGCCGCGCTGAACACGCCCGACGCATTCAAAATCAGCGAAATGCCGCCGTCGCCCATAATGGTTGCGCCGTCGTAAAACGGCAGTTGCTTGATGTGCGAACTCAGCGGCTTCACGACGATTTCTTCGGTGTCGCCCACATCGTCAACGACTAAGCCGAATTGCCGCTCGCCCGCCGACAGCACGACGATGTTCACCATTTCGTCAGCGTCGCCCGTCGCGGCGGGCAGCTTGAGAATGTCGCGCATGCGCACCAACGGCAGCAGTTCGCCGCGCAAGCGATAGACTTCCGCGCCATACACCCGCTCGATGTTTTGCGCGTTTTCATCGCTCGCCTGCAACATGATCAACTCTTCAAGATTGACCTGCGGAATGGCAAAACGTTGCGTTCCCGCGCTTACGATTAACACCGGAATAATGGCGAGCGTAATCGGAACGCGGAGTTTCATGATCGTCCCTTTGCGCATCTCAGTCTGCACGTCAATCGTGCCGCCGATGCGGTCTAAATTCCGCTTGACGACATCCATGCCGACGCCGCGCCCGGAAATCGTCGTCACCGTGTCCGCCGTAGAAAATCCGGCGCGGAAAATCAGCATGACGAGTTGGCGGTCGCTCATTTCTTCCGCCTGCTGCGGCGTCAACAGGCCGGAACTGATCGCTTTCGCTTTCACGCGCTTCACGTCAATCCCCGCGCCGTCGTCCGACACTTCGATATGCACCATGCCCGCCTCGTGATAGGCGCGAATCATGATTTTGGCGGTCGGCGGCTTCCCGTAGCGCTCCCGCACTTCCGGCATTTCCACGCCATGATCAAGCGAATTGCGGACTAAATGCGTCAACGGGTCTTTAATCGCCTCGATGAGCGTTTTATCCAATTCCGTCGTCTGCCCTTCCATCACAAGCTGCACGTTTTTCCCCTGCATCATGGAGAGATCGCGCACCAAGCGCGGGAACATGCCGAACACCTTTTTAATCGGCTGCATCCGGGTTTTCATCACGGTTTCTTGCAGTTCCGACACCACGACATTCATGCGCTGCGAGACGGTTTTCAGGCTTTTTTCCTCGCTTTTGCTCGCCAATTGCACGACTTGGTTGCGCGCCAACACGAGTTCCGCCGTGAGATTCAT
>CAZCGG010000020.1:2338-4135 GCA_964498135.1 uncultured Candidatus Moduliflexus sp. | reverse complement strand
GCTCGAACATCAACGTGACGGTCGTGCCGCATTCGCCATCAATCTGAATCGTGCCTTTTAACTGCCGCGTCAGCATCTTGACGAGTTTCAAGCCGAATGACAGCGATTGATGCTCTTCGGACAGCATGTTCGGAAAGCCGACGCCGTTATCTTTCACCATTAAGACCAACGTGCCGCGCTCATTCGGCATCAAGGAAATCGCAATCTGGTTCGGCTGAAGATTTTTCGACTGAAAGCCTTTGGGGAACGCATATTTCAGGCTGTTTGACATCAACTCGTTGATAATCAAGCCGCACGACACCGCCGTATCCAAATCAAACGCCACGTTCGCCACATTCACCGACAGCAGCAGGCCGCCGCGGCCATACGATTGAATCAGCGTATGCGCCAACTGCTTGAGATACGCCTCGACATCAAGCTCCGCGAGATTGCTCGATTGATAGAGTTGCTCGTGAATATGCGCCATGGAGCGGATGCGATTTTGCGCTTCCAAAAAAATATCGCGCGCCTGCTGATCCAGAATTTCCTCAGATTGCAAGTCTAACAGGCTGGAAATGACTTGCAGGTTATTTTTCACGCGGTGGTGCAATTCGCGCAGCAGCACTTCTTTTTCCCGCACGGAATCTTGCAATTTATCTTGCGCGTGTTTGCGCTCTTCAATCTCTTTTTTCAATTCGCTCGTGCGCTGCTCGACAAGTTCTTCAAGATGTTCGCGGTGTTTATGCAGTTCGATTTCCGCCGCTTTCCGCTTGATGGCATTTTCAACGGTCATCGCCAGCGTTTTCAAATAATTCGCTTCGGGATCTTTGATCAGATAATCATACGCCCCCGCTTTCATGGCTTTGACGGCAATTTCCTCATTGCCGATGCCGGTGACGATCACCATCGGAATTCCTTCCATCTCCGGGAACAGATCAAAGGCGACGCCATCGCCCAGCAAATAATCCACGACGGCGGCGTCAAAATGGCGCGTTCGCACAAGCTGCCGCGTTTCCTCAATCGAACCGGCCAGCGCGTATTGATAGGGGAAATGTTCGCGCCGGGCGAAGCGTTCGAACGCCATCCGGTCAACCTTATCATCCTCGACAAATAAAATCATGCACTCACTCTGTTCCATACTCAATCCTCATCCGGCATTTCGCTCAATGTCCAATACAAATTGATTGTGCGCACGACCTCCACAAATTGTTGATAATCTACGGGTTTAATCATATATCCGGCGACGCCCAAGCGAAAACTTTCCAGTTTATCCTGCTCATTTTTCGAGGTGGTCAACACGATGACCGGAATTTTTTTCAAGATCGCGTCTTGCTTGAGAACCTGCAAAAATTCGAGGCCGTTCATTTTCGGCATGTTCAAGTCTAAAAGAATGATGCACGGGCGATCTATATTTGGTTCGCGCAGATATTGCAGGGCGTCTTCCCCGTTTCCAGCCAATAGAAGGCGATTCGTGACGTGAATGTCCCTGAGCGACCGCTTGACCGTCATCGCGTCAACCTTATCGTCCTCGACAAGTAAAATCGGCTTTTTGCTGTTCATCATGCTGACTCCTGTGATAAAAGAGACCGCTTGCGTGATCTGCATCACCATCCCCTGCCCGCCTCAGGCCAATAAATGAAGAATCGTGGAATCCAGCTTGCGCAAGTTGACCGGCTTGCTCATATATTCATTCGCGCCAGCCTCCAAGCAGCGTTCCCGGTCGCCGGGCATGGCTAAGGCGGTGAGCGCAATAATCGGCACGTCGGTCAGCCCGGCCACGCCGCGAATCTGCTGAATCGCTTCAAGCCCGCTCATCAC